>DASUYI010000070.1:0-2925 GCA_036377475.1 Steroidobacteraceae bacterium
ACTGCAGCACGGTTCCGAGATTGACCTTGTCGTTGAATACCCTTGCGCCGCCGTTTGGCAGTTGGTTGTCGAGCACTCCGGTGTTCTGGGACAGGAAGCCACCCGAATAGATTGACGCCCGGCTGGGGGCGCACAGTGGAGTCGGCACATAGGCATTGGTGAACGTGACGCCTTGCGACGCTATGTCGGCGACGTTCGGCATCTTGTCGAGCGAGTCAAAACGCTGGTCATCGGTCATGACGACCAGCATGTTCATCTGCGCCCAGGCGGGCGACACCGCTCCCAGCAACAGGACTGCGGCGAACAGGTGCTTGCAAATTCGTGCCGACCGCAACGTCCGGACGATCTGTCGCGTGGCGGCAAGAACCCCCTTGCCGCGCATCTCGCGTCTCACCCGGCCGGCCCTTGGCAGCGAGCCGCGAGCCGCATGTTGCGTCATTCGCATCGGTCAGTCCCTCCTTGGCGCAACGAAAGAGTCTAGCCCGTCGCTCCATACCGCACACTTAGGATTCGTCTTACGACGGCGTGCGGTGCCGTCGCTGCTGCGGGTGCAGGAATCGGCGACGACCTCGTGCAGGAGTTCGAGCTTGCCCGCGACGGACCGATGCGGGCGACGTTCGTGTTTCAACCCCAGGAACTCGGTGCGACGTGGCTCGGATCGCCATCCAGGACGGCTCGCGCGTGACCATCCGGCAGTTCACGTACGCGTAAAGGACCCGGATCATGGGATCGATCATCCGCGGCGCGATCGTCTGCGTCGTCCTGTTGGTGCGGCACATCGCACGCTGGGCGCAGACCCACCGCGACACGACTGCCTGCAAGGACGTGTTCGTGTACTTCAAGCACGAAGAAGCGGCAAGGGCCCGCAGTTCGCCCGACTCCTGCTCGAGGCGCTGGGCCTGCAGTGAGTCGGGCGGGCGGCGTGTGGTGAGTCAGCGCAGCGGCGGCATCCTCCAGGTGCCGCTTCGGGCAGGGATGACCGACTTCTTCTGCTTCTCGCGCGCAGAGGGTTTGCGCAGGACCGACGCGTCGTCACCGATCGTCGGGATGAACTGCGGCGGGACGCGCACGCGGGTTGCTTGCTCGAACGCATACGCGAGGGCGATCAGGCGCGGCTCGTCCCAGCGGCCGCCGATGAACGTGATGCCGAGCGGGAGCGGCCCCGCGTAGCCTGCGGGTACCGTGATGTCGGCATAGCCGGCGATCGCTGCCGGGCTCGACGACCCGACGAACGTCGAGAAGTCGCCCCCGAGGTCACCGTTGACAGGGTCGGTGACCCATGCCGGGCCGTTGGTCGGGGCGATGATCGCGTCGAGGTCGTTCGCAGCAAGCGTGTCGTCGATCGCCGCCTGGGCGACCGGCGTTGCCGCCGCGCGAGCCGCGGTGCATGCCGGGTCGCTTCGGCCGCCAGTTGCCTGGGCGAGTTCGAAGATCAGCGAATTCCAGTTCGACTCGGGCGCCCCGGATTCGAGCTCGGGATGATCATTGTTGAAGTCGATCAGGTCCTGGAGCGTCGCGGGATAGCCGGGGTCGGTGTACGTCTGCAGGTACGTAGCGATGTCGGTCTTGAACTCGCACAGCAGCGCCTCGAACTCCGGGCCATAGGCCGGCTCGATCGGGATCCTGGTGTTGTCAATAACCGTCGCACCGGCCGCTTCGAGCGCCGCGATCGTGTCGTTGACCATCGCGTCGACTTCGGGGCTGATAGACGGGTCGTAGGTGCCTTCGCGCCAGACGCCGATCCGAGCGCCGTCGAGCGCGTCGGCATCGAGGAACTGCGTGTAGTCGGTGAAGGCGTTGCCGACCTGGTCGGCCGTGGCCGGATCGTCCGGGTCCACGCCGGTCATCGCGCCGAGGAGCACCGCGGCATCGGTCACGTTGCGGGCCATCGGCCCGGCGGTGTCCTGGTCGGCCGAAATCGGGATGACGCCCGCCCGGCTCAGGAGCCCGAGCGTCGGCTTGATGCCGGCGTTCGCGTTCGCGCCCGAGGGGCAGACGATCGAGCCATCGGTCTCGGTGCCCACGGCGGCCACGGCGAGGTCGGCGGACGCGATGACGCCGGAGCCGGAGCTCGAGCCGCAGGGATTGCGATCGAGGACGTAGGCCATGTTCGTCTGGCCGCCGATCCCGCTCCAGCCGCTCGACGACGGTGCGGACCGGAAGTTCGCCCACTCGGACAGGTTGGCCTTGCCGATGATCAATGCACCGGCGGCCTTGAGCTGCTGCACGATGAATGCGTCGGCCGGCGTGCTGCCGGCGAGCGCCCAGGAACCCGCCGTCGTGGCCATGCCGGTGGTGTTGATGTTGTCCTTGACGATGATCGGGATGCCGAGCAGCGGCCGGTCATCGCCGCGGCGGCGTGCCGCGTCGGCTGCGCGGGCATCGGCGAGCGCGGTCGGGCTGATGGTGATGACGGCGTTGAGGGTCGGGTTGAGGTGGCGGATCCGGTGCAGGTAGAACTGGGTCAGTTGCACGGATTTCAGCCGCCGCGCGTCCATCAACTGCTGGAGCTCCGGGATCGTGGTCGCGTCGACGTCGATGCCCGCGACGCGGGTATCGGTCGGGTTGGGGGCGAGGTGGCCGATCGGTGGCGCGGCGTGGGACTCCGCGAACGTGAGGGCCAGGAGGGTCGCAAGAACGAGCGATCGCAGAAGAAGAAGACGAGTAGTCATCGCACGGGACCTCCACGAAGTCGGGTGGGCCGGTCAACCGGGGCGCTGTGGGCGTGGAGCGTCCGATATCGATGCAGAAAGCAACTGTGCCGCATCGACGGACGTCGGGCGGAACTTGGCGCCGAGAGCGGCAAATGTAAATCAGCGGTTACTGACAAGCCGCCTCGCGGAACGGCCAAGCCCACAGCGGTCTAACAGGTGGGCATGAATGGAGTCGTGCTCGCGCCGCCAGAGGAGACAGTCATGAGTTCCC
>DASUYI010000071.1:0-3243 GCA_036377475.1 Steroidobacteraceae bacterium
GACCGCGACCGGCTCGCCACGCTGATCAAGCGGGAACGCTCGAGCGTGCTGGAGGCCTGGCGCACCAAGGTCCGGCAGCTGCCTTCCGCGAAGCACCTCGATACGCCGCGACTCGACGACCACATGCCGCGGCTCGTGGACGAGCTCTCGAAGTTGTTCGACACGAAGTCGCGGGAATCGATCATGGATGCGCTGCGCGTGTCCAGCCCGCCCGACCACGGCCTGCAGCGCGAGGCTGAGGGTTTCGATCTGGAGGAAGTCGTCGCGGAGTACAACCTGCTGCGCGGCTGCATTCACGACCTGGCCGACCGGCACGGCATCCCGCTCCAGGGCGAGCCATTCCACATCCTCAACGAAGTGCTGGACTGCGCGATCGGCCTGGCCGTCCAGACCTTCGCGACGCAGCAGGCGCTGGAAGTCCAGCGCCGCCGCGAGGAGTACCTGGCCTTCGTCATGCACGACCTGCGCACGCCATTGAATGCGATCAGCCTCGCGGCCAGCGGACTCGACACGGTGCTGTCGCAAGGGCAGCAGACATCGGACAACAAGCAGGCGCAGTTGCTGCGAGCGTTGCGACGGAACGTGAATCACCTGGCCGCGCTGATCGCCCGCGTGATCGATGAGAACGCGAACCTGCAGACCGAGGTCGGCGTCCGCCTGGAAAGACGCGAGTTCGACCTCTGGCCGTTCGTCGAGTCGGTGATCCACGACCTGCATCCGGTCGCGGGCACGTCGAGCACGGAACTGCTGAACGAAGTGCCCGAGGAACTGGTGGTCTACGCCGATGCCGGCCTGCTGCGGCGCGTGTTCCAGAACCTCATCGCAAATGCGATCCGGTACACGCCGCGCGGGACGATCGTGATCGGCGCCCGGTCGCTCGACGACAGCAACCACACGGTCGAGTGCTGGGTCAGGGACGACGGCTCCGGCATTCCCGCCGAACTGCGCGAGCGGATCTTCGACAAGGGAGAATCCGGTGTCGCACCGGGCGGCGGTTCCGGCCTGGGGCTCGTCATCGTCAGGACCTTCATCGAGGCGCACGGCGGGACAGTGTCTGTCGCAAGCGCTGAAGGCCACGGCTCCACGTTTCGCGTGACGCTGCCGGGCAAGGGGACCGTCGAAATTCGGTAAGATCGCGCGCGATGCGCATCGAAAATGACGACCTCAGCCGTCCCGCGATCCACGCACTGCTGAACGAGCACCTGCAGAGCATGTACGCGCTCTCGCCGCCCGAGAGCGTGCATGCGCTCGACCTCGACGAACTTCGCCGGCCCGGCATCACGTTCTGGTCGGCGTGGGACGGCGACACGCTGCTCGGCTGCGGCGCGCTCAAGGAACTCGATGCGACGCACGGCGAGATCAAGTCGATGCGCACGCCGGCCGCGCTGCGACGGCGCGGCGCGGGACGCGCCATCCTCGAGCACATCATCGACGTGGCGCGTGCCCGTGGCTACCGCCGCCTGAGTCTCGAGACCGGGTCGCTGGCGGCGTTCACGCCGGCGCATCGGCTCTATGCGAGGTACGGGTTCGAGTTCTGCGGACCGTTCGGCGACTACGTCGAGGACCCGCACAGCGTATTCATGACACTGCACCTGTAGCAGGAGACAGGACCGACATGCCCACGCTTCACCAGATGCACGTCTCAGGCAACTGCTACAAGGTGCGTCTCGCGGCCCGCCAGCTCGGGGTGGACCTGGAGCTCGTCGACTACGGCCTGCTCGACGGCACGACGCGCGAGCCCGCCTTCCTCGCGAAGAACCCGAACGGCCGCGTGCCGATGCTCGAGCTCGACGACGGCCGGTTCCTGCCCGAATCCGGCGCGATCCTGTGGTACCTGGCCGAAGACTCGCCGCTCGTGCCGCGCGACCGTTGGGGCCGCGCCGAGGCGCTGCAGTGGATGTTCTTCGAGCAATACAGCCACGAGCCCTACGTCGCGGTCGCGCGCTTCTGGCTCGCGTTCGCGCCGCCGGCCGAACTCGAAAAAAAGCGGCACCTCGTGCCGGAGTGGCACGCCAAAGGCAACGCGGCGCTCGGCGTGATGGAGACGCACCTGGCGCAGCACGACTGGTTCGCCGGCGGTCGCTACTCGATCGCCGACATCGCCCTCTACGGTTACACGCACTGTGCGGCCGACGGCGGCTTCGACCTCGTGCGCTATCCGGCGGTCGGCCGCTGGCTCGATCGCGTCCGGATGCAACCGGGTCACGTGCCGCTCGAGTTCCGCGGGTAAGTCACGGAGACAGGAGCCTTCCATGCAGCTCATCGGCATGCTGGATTCGCCGTACGTTCGCCGCGTCGCGATCTCGATGATGCGGCTCGGCCTGTCGTTCGAACGCCACGACTGGTCGGTCGGCGCCGATTTCGAGCGCATCCGGCAGTTCAGCCCGCTCGGCCGCGTGCCGGCACTCGTGCTCGACGACGGCACCGTGCTGGTCGACTCCATGTCGATTCTCGACGCGCTCGACGATCTCGTCGGGCCGTCGCGTGCGCTGCTGCCCGCGACCGGTACCCCCCGGCGGGAAGCGTTGCGTTTGATGACGCTCGCGACCGGGGCCGCGGAGAAGTCGCGCGACCAGGTCTACGAGCGCATGGTCCGCCCGCCCGAGAAGTACCACGAGCCGTGGGTCGCCCGCTGCCGCGAGCAGATGCACGGCGCGCTGGGCGAACTCGAAAAGGGTTGCGCGCGCCGTAGCCCGTCGGGCTGGCTCGTCGACGACCGATTCACGCAGGCCGACATCACGGTCGGCTGCATCTCGACGCTGCTCGCCGACGTGCTGGACGTCTTCGCCGGAGGCGCCTATCCCGCGCTCAAGTCACACGACGAACGCTGCGAGGCCCTGCCCGAATTCCAGGCCACGCGGTCGAAGTGGTTCGCCGCCGAGATGCCGAAATGACGTGCGGCGCTAACCCGCCGCGCACTGCAGCAGCACCGTTCGCTCGAGCCCCGCGTAGCGATGCCGCAGCGCGTCGCGGTACGTCGGGTCGGCCATCATCGCGAGGAAGTGCTTGCGCGACGGGTAGCGCACGATGAGCACCTCGTCCCAGTCGGTCTCCGGCGTCCCGGCCTGACCGATGAACACCTGCTGCACAGGCCCCGAGAACATCACCTTGGCCTGGCTCACCGCGCCGACGGTTTCAGTGAACGCGTGCTTGTAGTGCGCGTATGCCTCGCGGCCGGAGCACGGCGCTCCTTCACCGTCTTCGTATCGGGCCTTGGCGCGGAACTTGAGCAGGTTGACCATC
>DASUYI010000072.1:0-2115 GCA_036377475.1 Steroidobacteraceae bacterium
TTCTTCGAAGCCCATTGAGCCGCCGGCGGCTGTGGCAGGCGCGGCACGACACTAGCCGGGCCGTGTGAATCGCCGCACGTGCGTCATCGTTCCCCCCTTTTCTTTTCTCAGTTTCCGGAGCGCGCGCAGTATCGTCGAATCGTCGGTGCGTCGGTGCGCCAGCGCCTCTCAACGCGAGCGTTGGCGGGCGCCGCCGAACCGGTAGCGCACGCCCAGGCCGACGCCGTTCATGCCGCCCTCGTCCGCCATCAGCCCGTACGCCACCGAGCGGTGGTGCATGCGCAGCGTGAACGACCAGGGCGAGCCCACGCGGCCCGCGGTCCCCTCGAGCAACCAGTAGATCAGCCACTGGGCGCTTTCGCCCTCGATCTCGACTTCGACCGGAGGCAGTTCCGTCGCATAGGAGACGCCGAGCCCGAACGCGGCAGACGTCGCGATCCTGTCGCTCCAGGGAAAACGGTGCCAGCGCACCGTGAAGGGCACCGCGTTGAACTCCCAATGGTCCTGGTCGCCGAAATAACGTGCGACCTGCGCTTCGGCCTCGAGCGTCAGCGCGCCCTCCCGATACTGCGCATACGGACGCGCCAACCCGGCTGCGACGAGGAAGACGTCGACGTACTGCGCGCCGAACGGGTTCAGCAGGATGTCTTCCCAACCTGTCTCGCTGGACATGCGAGCGCCGTAGAGCATCGCTGTCCAACCCGTGTCGTCGGAGCCCGTGTCGGCCGCCACCGGCCGCCAGAGCGCCAGGAGCAACAGGGCGAATCCCATGCGAGGGAACCGGTGGCGGATCGTCATGCGCGCGATTCTACGCAGGCCCCCCGCACGCGACCGCGTGCAAGATCCGCGGTCAGGCGACGTTCGACGACGTCTTGCGCAACATCGGACGGCGCAGCAGCCGGTTGCGGACGTCCCACTGCGTCGCGTCGTCGAAGTGCTCGTGGAAGGTCGCCTCGCCGGCGACGAGGGTGGCGACGGGCACGCCGTCGCGATACAGGACGCGATTGCGGGTGAGCGCGGGGACGCGCACGCCAGGCGTCAGCAGGCCGACGACATTCAAGGGATCCGCGGCGCTGATCGACACCCATGCGCCGTCCGGTTCACGACGCCGGCGTTCGCGCAGTGCCCCGATGGCCGCAGGCAATGCGTACTGCTCGCCCGAGAATCCGGCCACGAAGCGTCCGCCCCGAATCTCCCCGCGCGCTTCGAGCCTTCGATACACCATCAACAGCTCGCGCCACGGCGGCAACCACGCGGCCTCGCGTTGATACACCTTCCAGAAGACGACGCCCCACCGCTGCAACAGCACGCGCGCGACGTGCTCGACGGCAGGCTGCACGTTGCGCCCAGTGACCACCGTCTCGTCGATGCGAGCGCGCGATCCGCGATGCACGAGCGTCCAGCGTCCGGCATCCTCCATGCCGAACAAGGCCACGCGACTGCGCGGCCGCCGCACGCCGCCGGCCCGGCGACGTCGGTCGACCGGCAGCAGCAGTACACGCAGGCCCGCAAAACTGTCCGCGTTGACGAGGCCGAGCGCCACCAGTTCCGCGAGGGCCGTTTCGACCTGCGTGGCCAGCAGGCGCGTGCCTTCGACGATTTCGTCGAAGAACGCGGCGCCATGGTCGTGGACGAACTCGGCCACGGCGCGTGCCGTGGCGCTGCCGTTGCGCGGATCGGCCGGTTGCACCAGCGAGAACCACAGGCGCGCGTCGCGACGCGGCAGCAACACGATCGGCGTGGCGCGAACCGGTGCAGCACTGCGCTCCGCGTTGACGGCACGGGGTGCGAGCCGCGCCCACAGGTAACGGCCCGCCACGCAGTGCTCGTCGAGCCATTCGGGCTCGTAGCCCGCAATTCGAGTCGGCAGGACCTCTGTTTCCCAGGCGCCTGCCGGCACGTCGAAGCCGGCCAACTGGTTCAACACCGCGGGCACGGAGTCCGGGCCTTGCCGGCGCGTGTCCCCGGTCACGCCGTGCCAGTCGAACAGGAATCGAACGAAATCCCGTGACGGTACCGGTTCGATTTCAGCCCGCAGTCGCTTGACCGTGTAGCGATGGATGCGCGCGAGCAGGCGGCGCTCGCACCACTGCGTAGCGTCGCTTGCGGCCCCGG
>DASUYI010000073.1:0-4528 GCA_036377475.1 Steroidobacteraceae bacterium
TCGGTGCAGGCACGTTCCAGCCCGTGCGCGTCGACGACCTGGCCGAGCACCGCATGCACGCGGAAATTTTCGAGGTACCGCAGGCGACCGTCGAAGCGATCGCGGCGACGCGGGAGCGGCGCGGTCGCGTGGTGGCCGTCGGCACGACGGCCGTGCGTGCGCTCGAGAGCGCCGCCGAGGCGGGGGAGGTTCGCGCCACTACCGGCGAGACCCGCCTCTTCATCACGCCCGGGCGCACGTTTCGGGTCGTCGACCGGCTGATCACCAATTTCCACCTGCCCGAATCGACGCTGCTGATGCTCGTGAGCGCTTTCGCCACCCGCGAGCACGTGCTGCGCGCCTACGCGCACGCAGTCGAGCACGCATACCGGTTCTTCAGCTACGGCGATGCGATGCTGGTCGAGCCCGCGCCGGTCGCGCTCGCGCCGAGGAGCGGCGGCGCGTGAGGTTCGAACTGCTGGGCACCGAGGGCGCGGCGCGGCGCGGACGCCTGCACCTCACGCACGGTCCGGTCGAAACACCGGTGTTCATGCCGGTCGGTACGTACGGCACGGTCAAGGCCATGACACCGGAGGAACTGACCGGCCTCGGCGCGCAGATCGTGCTCGGCAACACGTTCCACCTGATGCTGCGTCCCGGCCCCGACGTGATCCGCGGCCACGGCGGACTGCACGGCTTCATGCACTGGTCGGGACCGATCCTGACCGATTCGGGTGGTTTCCAGGTCTTCAGCCTGGCCGAGCTGCGCAAGATGTCCGAAGCGGGCGTCACTTTTCGCTCGCCCGTGAACGGCGACGCCGTGTTCCTGAGCCCCGAGATCTCGATGGACGTGCAGACGGCCCTCGACTCCGACGTCGTGATGGCCTTCGACGAGTGCCCGCCGTATCCGGCGACCGAGGCCCGGGCGCGCGCGTCCATGGAACTCTCGATGCGCTGGGCGCGCCGGAGCCGTGACGCGTTCGACGCCCTCGGCAACCGGAATGCGCTGTTCGGGATCGTGCAGGGCGGCACTCACCTGGGATTGCGGCAGGAATCGATCGCGAAACTCACCGACATCGGCTTCGACGGCTACGCCGTCGGCGGCCTCGCGGTCGGGGAGCCGGCCGACGAGCGCAGCGCCGTGCTCGCGGCGCTCGAGCCGCAGCTGCCGGCGAACCACCCGCGCTACCTCATGGGCGTCGGCACGCCGACCGACATCGTGCAGGCCGTGGCGCGCGGCATCGACATGTTCGACTGCGTGATGCCGACCCGCAACGCCCGCAACGGCCACCTGTTCACCACCCAGGGCGTCGTGAAAGTGCGCAACGCCGGCCACCAGGCCGACACGTCTCCGCTGGACCCGAACTGCAGCTGCTACACCTGCCGCAACTATTCGCGCGCCTACCTGCGTCACCTCGACCGCTGCAACGAGATCCTCGGCGCCCGCCTCAACACCATCCACAACCTGCATTACTACCTGACACTGATGGCCCGGATCCGCGCGGCGCTCGAGTCCGGGCGGTTTGCCGAGTTCCGCCAGCAGTTCCTGGCGGGTCCGGAGGCCCAGCCGGCCTCCAGCCGCGCCCCCGGGAACTGAACGCTCGGGTATAATCGGCGGCCTTTTGCGGGCCCCCGGATCGCGGGGCCGACTACGGGAGTTTCCTGATGGACTGGTTGATCGCGAGCGCCCATGCCCAGGCGGCCGGTGGCGCGCAGCCCAATGCGCTGCTGCAGATGCTGCCGCTGCTGCTGATATTCGTCGTGTTCTACTTCCTGCTGATCCGGCCCCAGGCCAAGCGGGCGAAGGAGCACAAGGCCATGGTCGCCGCCCTCGCGGTGGGTGACGAGGTCGTCACCTCGGGCGGCATCCTCGGCAAGGTGACCGAGACCGGCGAGCAGTTCCTGACGGTCGAGATCGCGAACGGCGTGCAGGTGAAGGTGCAGCGCCACACGGTCGCGAGCGTCCTGCCGAAGGGCACGCTGAAAGCCGCCTGAGCCAGCCTGGCTTCCTGGAGTCCGTTCGATGCATAACTATCCGGCCTGGCGCATCTGGCTGGTCTTCGTGGTTCTCGTGTTCGGGCTCCTGCTGGCGCTGCCGAACTTCTTCGGCGACGCCCCCGCATTGCAGCTGTCGCGCAACGATCGCACGGCCGTCGGCGAGGCCGGGCAGCAGCAGGCGCTTGCCACGCTGCAGTCGAAGAACGTCCCGGTCGAGAGCTCGTATCTCGAAGAGGACCGGCTGGTCCTGCGCTTTCACGACGTCGACGCCCAGATCAAGGCGCGTGACGCCGTCCAGGAAACGCTCGGGCGCGAGTACCTGCCGGCGTTGTCGCACGTGCCGCGCACCCCCGGCTGGATGCGCTCGCTCGGCCTGCAGCCCATGAGCCTGGGCCTCGACCTCCGCGGCGGCGTGTACTTCCTGTACGAAGTCGACGTCAAAGGGGCCGTCACGCAGCTGCTCGCGGGCATGGAACGCGACTACCGGCAACTGCTCCGCAACGAGCGGATTCCGTTCACGGGCATCGCCCACGACAACGTCGACACGGTGCGGATCACCTTGCGCGACGGCGACGAGGTCGATCGCGTCGCGGCGCTGCTGCGCCGGCAGGACGCCAACAGCCAGATCGACGTCAACAGCCTCGGCGAAGGCGGCTCGGTGACGGTCAAGCTGGCGCCGGCCCAGATCTCGCAGCGCCAGGATTTTGCGATCCAGCAGAACATCACGACGCTGCGCAACCGTGTCGACGAGCTCGGCGTCACCGAGCCGATCGTCACGCGCCAGGGCAAGGACCGTATCGTCGTGCAGCTGCCCGGCGTGCAGGACCCGAACGAGGCGCTGCGCGTGCTCGGCGCCACGGCGACGCTCGAGTTCCGCCTGGTGGACGACCAGAACGACCCGCTGCTGGCCGACCAGAACAAGCGCGCTCCGCTCGGCACGCGTCTCTACCACGACCGCTCCGGCCGCCCCGTGCTGCTCAAGCGCGAAGTCATCGCTTCGGGTGAGCAGCTCACCGACGCGAGCTCCGGTTTCAACCAGGGCGAGCCGGCCGTGTACGTCACGCTCGACGCCCGCGGCGCCGCGCAGATGCTCGATGCGACGCGCGAGAACCTGGGCAAGCCGATGGCGGTGGTCTTCATCGAGAAGAAGCGCGTCGCTGAGGGCCAGCCGTGCAACGGCACCCGCGTCGCCACCGAGTGCACGACCGAGGAGGTCATCAGCGTCGCGACGATCCGCGGCGTCTTCAGCAGCAATTTCCAGATCACGGGCGTCATGGCCAACGAGGCGCGCGAACTGGCGCTGCTGCTGCGCGCCGGATCGCTCGCCGCGCCGCTCTACATCGTAGAGCAGCGGACGATCGGCCCGAGCCTCGGCCAGGACAACGTCGAGCGCGGTTTCAAGGCGCTGGTGATCGGCCTGATCGGCATGTTCATCTTCCTCGCGTTGTACTACCGGGCGTTCGGGCTGGTGGCGTGCCTCGTGCTGCTCTCGAACATGTTCCTGCTGGTGGCGCTCATGTCGCTGCTGCAGGCGGCGCTCTCGCTGCCCGGCATCGCGGGCATCGTGCTGACCATCGGCATGGCGGCCGACGCGAACGTGCTGATCTTCGAGCGCATCCGCGAGGAATTGCGCAATGGCAACAGTCCGCACGCGGCGATCAACGCCGGCTTCGAGAAGGCATTCTCGGCGATCGCCGACTCCAACGTGACGACGCTGATCGCGGGCGTCGTGCTGTTCACGTTCGGCACCGGGCCGGTGCGCGGCTTCGCCGTGACGCTCTGCCTCGGCATCCTCACGTCGTTGTTCACCGCGATCCTCGGCAGCCGCGCCTACATCCAGCTGATCTGGGGCCGCCAGCGCAAGCTCGCGTCGCTCCCGATCTGAGGCCCGACCGACATGGAATTTTTCAAGAAGAAGACCAGCATCCGGTTCATGGCGCCGCGCAAGCGGTGGTATGCCATTTCCGGCGCGCTGGTGCTCGCCTCGATCCTGCTGCTCGTCTTCCGCGGCCTGAACCTCGGCATCGATTTCACGGGTGGCGTGGTCTTCGAGGTGTCGTTCCCGCAGGCGGCCGACCTCGACAAGGTCCGCGGCGCGCTCGCGGCGCAGGGCTACGGCGAGGCCGTCGTGCAGACCTTCGGTACCTCGCGCGACGTGCTCGTGCGCCTGCTGCCCGAGGCAGGCAAGGACGTCAATGCAGTCGGGCAGGACGTGCTCGAGGCGCTTCGCAGCTACGACGCGCGGGCGGAGCTACGGCGCACCGAGGTGGTCGGCGCCCAGGTAGGCAAGGAACTCGCCGAGCAGGGCGCACTCGCGGCGCTGTTCGCGTTCCTGCTGATCATGATCTACGTCGGCTTCCGCTTCCAGTGGAAGCTCGGGGTGGGCTCGATCGTCGCCGCGCTGCACGACCCGATCATCATCCTCGGCATCTTCGCGGCCACGCAGTGGACCTTCGACCTGCCGACGCTCGCGTCGATCCTCGCGGTCGTCGGCTACTCGCTCAACGACACCGTCGTGGTGTTCGACCGCATCCGCGAGCGCTTCGTCCTC
>DASUYI010000074.1:0-5146 GCA_036377475.1 Steroidobacteraceae bacterium
ACCACGCCGAGCGAGTAGACGTCGGCGCGCGTGTCGACATCGAGCGGCGAGAGCTGCGCCTGCTCCGGGCTCATGTAGTCGGGCGTGCCGAGCAGGTTGCCGTGGCGCGTGTAGACGTCCGATTCGCCCGTGGCGGTCGTCGTGGCCTTCGCGATGCCGAAGTCGATGATCTTCGGCACCGGCACGCCGTCCATCTCGGCCACGAGGATGTTCGAAGGCTTCAGGTCACGATGGATGATCCCGCGCAGGTGCGCGTGCTGCACGCCGCCGCAGACCTGCGTGAACAACGCCAGACGCGCCTCGACGTCGAGTCGCCGCTCGTCCGCGTAGCGCGTGACCGGGATTCCCGGCACGTATTCCATCGCGAAGTACGGTCGGCCGTCCGCCGTGGTGCCGGCGTCGAAGATACGCGCGATGTTCGGGTGCGCGAGCACTGCGAGCGCCTGGCGTTCGAGCTCGAACCGGCCGATCACCTCGCGCGTGGCGAGTCCGAACTTCAGGATCTTGAGGGCGACGCGGCGCCGCACGGGCGCCTGCTGATCCGCGAGGAACACCTCGCCGATGGCGCCCTCGCCGATGCGCTGGAGGATTCGATAGTCGCCGACCTGGTGGGGTGAGGCCAGGCGCGGGAACTCCTGGACGTCATAGTCGAGCAGCGAATCCGGCGACTCGGCGTGCGCGCGCAGCAGCCCGCGCACCTGCTCGCGCAGCACCGGGTCGTCGCAGGATGCGAGCAACTGGTCACGCTCCGCGTCCGACGCCGCGTCGATGCACGCGTCGAACAGGCGTCGCTGGCTGTCCACGCTCACGGCGCTGCCGACGCGCCCATGCGTTGCTGCAGCCAGGCCCGCGCGAAGGCCCAGTCGCGCTTGGCGGTCGCCGGGGAGATCTCCAGCGCCTGCGCCGCATCCTGGATCGACAGGCCCGCGAAGAATCGAAGGTTCACGAGGTCGGCCAGCCGCGGCGACTCGATGCGCAGCTGTTGCAGGGCGGCGTCGATCTGCAACACATCCAGGTCCTGTTCCGCCACCGGCATGTCGAATTCCGAGCCGCTCAGGGTGACGCGTTCGTATTCCGCACCGCGCTTGCTGGCCAGACGCTTGCGCGCGTGGTCGACGAGGATGCGGCGCATGGCCTCGGCGGCGGCACCGAAGAAATGGCGACGGTTCTGCCAGTTCGAACCCACCGGGCCCAGCCTCATGTAGGCCTCGTTGACCAGCGCGGTGGGCTGCAGCGTGTGACCGCGGCCTTCGCGCCGCATGTTGGCCTGGGCGATGCGTCGGAGTTCGTCGTAGACGGACCGATAGAGGTCGTCGAACGCCGACCGGTCGCCGGATTCGGCGGCCGCCAGCAGCCGCGTGACGTCCCCCCTCGCCATGTACCGACCCGCCGCGTCCTTGGTTGAGCCAGTTCGCCGCGATTCTACGCATGTCGTCATATGCGGACCACAGCCGCATGCCACACCCAGCAACTCGCGCACACGCGCATGGAGGATCGTATGGACCACCGCAACTCACTCGCCGGGCTTGCCGTCGCCTTGGCGGTTTCGCTCGCACAGCCGGCAAAGGCCGACGAGGTCACGCCGCCAGCCGTGCCGGCCAGCATCCAGGTGCCCGCGGGCCACGTGCCGTACCTGGTGGGCCACGCCGCCGGCACCCAGAACTACGCCTGCGTGCCGACCGACGCCGGCGTCGTCTGGCAGCTCTATACGCCGCAGGCGACGCTCTTCGACGGCATGGACGAGCAGGTGACCACGCACTTCTTCAGTCCGAACCCGCTCGCGCCGGCCGAGTTCCTGCCGACCTGGCAGCACTCCGCCGACACGAGCGCCGTGTGGGTCAAGGCAGACGCCGCCCCCTACACCGGCACGGACTTCGTCGAGCCGGGCGCCCTGGCGTGGCTCCGGCTCAAGGTGGTGGCATCCGTCGCCGGTCCGACCGGTGGCGACGCGCTCACGGCGACCACGTACATCCACCGGGTGAACACGTCGGGAGGCGTCGCGCCTGCCACCGGCTGCTCGAAGCCGCGGGACCTCGGCAAGAAGGCATTCGTGCCCTACACCGCGGACTACTACTTCTACCGGGAAGCGGCCTGAGCCGACGGCTGTCGCAGAGCGCACGCGGGCGGAGGAGTGGAACACGTCGCTCCGCTCCTCCCCCGCCGGGCCCGCAATCGCACCTCCCGATGAGCCAGTTCCCGCTGTTCTTCCGCATGTACCCTGTGTGGCCGACCCGGCCCACGACTGTCACCCGGAGCCACTCGCAGTGAGCACTGACACTGAAAGCTTTCCCGCCGCGGACCGCGCCAGCCGGTACGCCCGCGTGCTGCTCGCGTCCTCCAGTAATTCGTGGGACATCGAACGGCACGTGTTTCGCGGCCGTGCGCTCAACTTCTCGCGCAAGTTCCTGCCGGACGGCCTCACGTTGCTCGACCGCCTGGATTTACTCGAGCCCCACGAGACCCGCCTGCTCAGCCAGTTGCAGGGGCGGACGTATGCCGCGACGTTCGGCCTGGTCGAACGCGTGATCGGCGCCACGGCCCTGCTGCAGGCGCAGGGTCACGTGCACGGCGACCAGGCCGCGGTCGAGTGCCTGGTGCGCTTCGCGAACGACGAGCTCAAGCACCAGGAACTGTTCCGCAGGCTCGAGCGGATGATGCACGCGGGCATGCCGCCCGGCTACGCGGTGGTCGCGGCGCCCGACGCGTTCGCGCGCGCCGTGCTCGGACGCAGCGCCTGGTCGCTGCTCGCCCTGGCGTGCCACATCGAGCTGCTCGCGCAGGCGCACTACGAGCAGGCCTTCGCGCCGAGATACGACATCTGCCCGCTGTACCACGACGTCTTCAAGTTCCACGCGCGCGACGAGCGGCAGCACGCACTGCTCGACGAAGTCGAATGGGCCGCGGAACACACGAATCTCTCGGCCGCCGAACGTGACGCGGCTGTGATCGACTTCATCGCGCTGCTGACGGCGTTCAGCGACCTGCTGCTGGCGCAATCGCAGGCCGACACCCGCTACTTCCTGCAGGCCGTTGGACGCAGCTTCACGCCCCTCGAGGCCAGGCGCGTGGCGTCGACGGTGCTCGCGGCCTGCCGCTGGCAATTCATCGTCTCCGGCATGCAGCACGTCCACTTCAGGCGCCTGCTCAGCAGCATGACGACCGCCGAGCAATGCGCACGAATCATGACGGCGCTGCAGCCGGTCATGCAGGCCTGACGGCGGGCGAGGTCACGATCATGAGCTGGTTGTTGTCGAAGGGACTTCGATCGTTCGTGCTGCTCGCGGCCGCCGCGAGCCTGCTGCTCAACGTGGCGCTGCTGATGCCCGCGCTCTACATGATGCAGGTATTCGATCGCGTGTTCGCGAGCGGCAGCGTCGAGACCCTGGTCGTGCTGAGCCTGATCACGCTGCTCTTCCTCGTGCTGAGCGGATTCCTCGACGTCGCGCGCACGCGCTCGTTGAGCCTGGCGGGACGTTCGGTCGAGCGGCTTCTCTCGCCGACGGCGCTCCGCGGCGCGCTCGAACAGGCCTCGAGCGGCGCCGACCGCCCGGACATCGACGCGCTGCGCGACGTCGCACAGTTGCGCGGGTTGCTCAATGGCAACGGCATCCTCGCGCTGTTCGACGCCCCGTGGCTGCCGGTCTACCTGCTGGTCATCACGCTGATGCACCCGGGGCTCGGCCTCGTGGCGACGGTCGGCGCCGGCATCCTGGCCACGCTCGCGATGCTCAACGACCGCCTCACGCGCGTGCACGCCGAGACCGTGGTTCGTCGCACGCGCAGCTCGACCCGCCGCGCCGAGGCGCTCGCGCGCAACGCCGAGGTCATCGTCGGGATGGGCATGACCGGCGCGGCGATCACCCGCTGGCAGCAGGACCTCGACGAACTGCTGCGCGCGCAGGACCAGCACAGCCGGCGTGCAGCGACGCTTGCGGCACTCGCGCGCGCGTTCCGCCAGGTGCTGCAGGTCGTCACGCTCGGCATCGGTGCCTGGCTCGTCATCGGCCGACAGGCCTCGCCCGGCGTGATGATCGCCGCCACCGTGCTGCTCGGCCGTGCGCTGCAGCCGGTCGAGCACCTGATCGGCGGCTGGCGCGTGCTGGTCGACGCGCGTGGTGCGTGGCGCCGGATGGGTGAACGCAAGGCTGCGGGATCTGGCGAGCCCCGCGTGGCGCTGCCGGCGCCGACGGGCACGCTCGAACTGGAGCGGCTGACGTTTGCGCTAGCCCCGGGCCGGCCTCCCGTCATCCGGAACGTGGGCTTCACGCTGGCGGCCGGAGACAGCCTCGGTCTCGTCGGCCCGAGCGCCTCGGGCAAGACGACACTGGTGCGCCTGATGCTGGGGCTGCGACGACCGCAGTCGGGAACCGTGCGACTGGACGGCGCGGACGTGTCGCGCTGGGACCGGGATGCGCTGGGCTCACACGTCGGCTACTTGCCGCAGGACGTCGATCTCTTCGCGGGAACGGTCGGCGAGAACATCGCGCGCTTCGCCAGCGTCGCCGGTGAGGAGGCGTCCGATCGCATCGTCCGTGCGGCGCGCAAGGCGCACGTGCACGACATGATCCTGCAGCTGCCGGACGGCTACGAGACGCAGGTCGGCGACGGAGCTGCAGCGCTCTCCGGCGGCCAGCGTCAACGCATCGCCCTCGCGCGCGCGTTGTACGGCGATCCGCGGCTCGTGGTGCTCGACGAACCGAACGCCAACCTCGATGCCGCGGGCGAGGCCGCGCTGCTCGCGACGCTTGCAGACCTCAAGGCCAGCGGTGTGACCGTCGTCATGGTCACCCACAACCCGTCGTTCACGGCGGCGCTCGACAAGCTGGCCGTGTTGAAGAGCGGTGCGCTGGAAATGTTCGGCCCGAGCGCCGCAGTACTGGCGCGCCTGCATGGCACGGCGCAGCCCGCACGCGTCGTTCCCTTTCCTCCCGTCCGGATCGCCGAGGCCCAGCCATGAACACTTCCGCGCCGGCCACTTTCGCCACCCTGCTGCTGCACGGCGAGACGGATCCCGTCGCGCGTCGGGCGCTGCGACGCCAGCTTCGGAGCGTCTGCGTGGCATTGCTGGCGACGGCGAGCGTGCTCGCGTTGTGGGCGACGACGGCGCCGCTTTCCGGCGCCGTGCTGGCGAACGGCAGGCTCAAGA
>DASUYI010000075.1:0-8246 GCA_036377475.1 Steroidobacteraceae bacterium
CTACTGCGAACGGCTGTTCCGGCTCTGCGATCGCCGGCTCGCGTGCTTCATCTCGCCGATGGGCCCGTTCCTCGACCCCGGCAGCCGCGCCTTCGAGGATCCCGAACGTCACGGCTACCGGCTGTTCGCACGGACACTCGACGAGCACCGGCAGCTGCTGGTGCAGCCGACGTGGGAGCGTATCCTCAACTACGAAACGCGCTGGATGACGCGGCGCGAGCTCGTCGATGCGACCTACGACGCCGCCGAGCGGCTCAATGCGCTCAAGGCACGCCACGGCCGAATCCCGCGACGCGAGGCATGGGCGGTCGACCGGCGCATCGCGGCGGCGCGGGCGCTGCGTGCGCGGCTCGACCGGGCGCTCGACGACGGCACGCCCGTGCCGCGTGAACTGCAGGGCGAGATCAACCGGTTCAGCCTGTCGACGGTCTGCGACAAGCGCGAGCTGTTCTGGCCGCGGCACCTGTTCAACTTCAGGCCGGGCGGTCTCGCACGGCTGGCGCTCGCGCAGGTGGCGACGGCCCGAATCAGCCGGCCGCCGAGCGCACCAGGAGCTCCGACGTCTTGAAGCGGCCGGTCGCGGTCAGGTCGACCGGCGCGTGGTCGCCGCGGATCCGCGCGCGGCGCGTCATGTAGGGCGTGTTCGCGACGTCGGCCAGCGAGCACGAGCTCGCGAACAGGAAACCCTGGCCGGCGACGCAGCCGAGGTCGAGCAGGCTGCGGACCTGCTCCTCGTTCTCGATTCCCTCCGCGACCGTCTCGAGCCCGAGCGTCGTGCCCAGCATCACCACGGCGCGCGCGAGTTCGGGCCCGCCGTCCTGTTCGGTGAGCCGGCTCACGAACGCGCGATCGATCTTGAGGATGTCGATCGGGAACCGGTGGAGGTAGGACAGCGACGAATAACCCACGCCGAAGTCGTCGATCGCGAGCCGGACGCCGAGCGCCTTGAGCTCGCGGAAGCGGTCGAGGTTGGCTTCGGTGTTCTGCATGATCGTGCTCTCGGTGAGCTCGATCACGAGGTTGCCGGGGTCGAGCCCGGACACCTCGAGGGCGTGCCGCACGTCGGCGATCAGGTCGCCCTGCTGCAGGTGGCGCCCGGAGATGTTGATCGCGACACGCAGGCCGCGACCGTGCTGCAGGGCCTGGCTCCAGTGCTGCACCTGGCTGCAGGCATCCACGAGCACCTGCCGGCCGAGCTCGACGATGCGGCCCGATTCCTCGGCCGCGGCGATGAAGTCTGCCGGCATCACGAGCCCGCGGTCCGGGTGCCGCCAGCGCGTCAGTGCCTCGACACCGAGCAGCTCGCGGCTCGTCAGGTCGACGACCGGCTGGAACTCGACGTAGAACTCGCGCCGCGCGAGCGCGAGGTCGATGTCCTGCTCGAGCCGCAGGCGGTCGTGCAGCTGCTCCTGCATGTGCGGCTGGAACAGCACGAACCGCGCCTTGCCGGCCGCCTTCGCGTGGTACATCGCGATGTCGGCGTTGCGCAGCAGCTGCTCGGCATCGTCGCCGGGCCGTGAACAGGCGACGCCGATGCTCGCCGTGGTCTCCGTCTCGCGGCCGTCGACCAGCAGCGGACGGTTGAACGACTCGGTGATCGGCCCGGCGATGCGCTCGACGTCGTCCTCGTCGCGGATGCCTTCGAGCAGGATCGCGAATTCGTCGCCGCCGAGGCGCGCGACCGTGTCCGACGGCCGCGTGGATTTCACCAGGCGCTGCGCGGCGGCCTGCAGCAGGCGGTCGCCCGCGTCGTGCCCGAGCGAGTCGTTGACGACCTTGAAGTTGTCGAGGTCGAGGAACATCACCGCGACGTGCTGCTGCGTGCGCTGCGCCAGCGCAAGTGCGTGCTCGACGCGGTTCCAGAACAGGCTGCGGTTCGCCAGCAGCGTCAGCGGGTCGTGGAACGCGAGTTTGCGCAGCTGCTCCTCGAGCACCTTGCGTTCGCTCACGTCGCGCAGGTTGAGCGCGAGGCCCGCGATGGCCGGATCGTCCGCGAGGTTGCTGCCGACGCATTCGAGCGTGCCACGACGCTCGGCGGTCTCGACGACGATCTCGAGGGGACCGACGACGCGGCCGCGCGGGCTGCGCGCGACCTCGTCGAGGAACGTGGACAGCCGGTCGCGGTCGCCGTCGGACCACAGGTCGAGCAGGTTGCGCCCGACTAGTGCGTCGGGATGGATCCCGAGCGTCCGTTCGGCGGCCGGCGAGGCGAACCGCAGCTGGCCGTCGGAGCCCGCGATCATGATCACGTCGGTCGCGTTCTTGATCAGCGATGCGTAGCGGGCCTCGACCAGGCCCGCCGCGCGCTGCTCGCGCAGCAGCGCGTCGTCGCGCGAGATCACGCCCTGGCGCACCATGACCAGCGACGTGAGCACGAAGATGATCACGGTCATCGTGTTCACGGGGCTCGACGCCGCGCTGCTCTCGACGTACACGAGCACCGAGAACGAGATCATCATCGCGATGTACGGCATGCCGCGCACGACCGCGCTGCCGAGCGCGCTCGGCGGCCGGCGCAGGTTCGGCTCGCCGCGCAGGTGTTCGCGCGCGGCGGCGCCGAGCCAGACGTAGCACGAGAGGTAGAGCGCGTCGGAGGCCGCGCCCGGCAGGTAGCTGCCCTGGACCTTCGACATCGCCCAGATGATGTCGGCGAACGACATGCACGAGAAACCGAGCGTCAGCAGCATCACGGTGCGGCGTCGGACCGGCGCCGCGCCGGCGTGCATCAACAGCACGCCACAGGCGAGCAACGTGATGCAGTTGAGCCCGATGTAGCTCTGGGCGAGCACGTACTTGAGCATGTCGGGATCGCGCTGCGCCGTCGCGGTCGGCTCGATCACGCAGTACCAGAAGAAGGCCCCGAAGCCGAGCAGGAGGATCGTCGCGTCGAGGCCGAGCCGCGCCCACTGCACGCGCACGGCCGACGCGCGCATGACGGTGAGCACCGCGGCGAACACGAGCGGGTAGAAGGCGAGGAAGAACACGTCGCCGATCGACGGAAACGGGTCCACGTCGAACAGCCAGTAGGTCGAGTGCAGCAGGTTGCCGGCGCTGTACGCGGCGAGGGCGGCCGTCAGCAGCCACCAGGTGCGTCGCGTGGCCGCGTGACGCGAGCCGCGCGCCGCGGCGGCCGCGAGAACCGCCACGACGACGCTCGCGACCGAGTCCGAATAGAGGTTGAAGACCTCGAGCGCGCGGCCGCCCTGGCCGTCGACGAGGATCAGCGCCATCGCGAGCGCGACGTACGCGAACAGCGCGAGGGCGACGATGCCCGTCCAGCCGCCGCTGAAGGGCTCGCGCGTGGTGCGATCGCTCATCGGTGAGCCTGGAACGTCATTCGCGGCGCCTCCCCGACGCGCCGGATTCTGTAAACCCGGCATATTCAGCCTCAGGCGGCCGGGGTCGACCGTGACCTTAGTCTGGAAACCGACGGCCGAAACGTGACGCCGTCCACAAACCGGGCAGGGTTCGAGGTCCGTTCAGAACAGGCATTCCGCGCACTCGACCGAGCGTGGCAGGCCCGCGCCGGGACGGCGGATGGCAACGCCCGTCGTGCGCTATCGTGGAGGCCGCGGATCCGCGGAACGGAGGTGCGCGATGACCCTGCAGGACTGGGGAGCGATCGGCGAGGTCGTGGGGGCGCTGGCCGTGGTCGTCACGCTCATCTACCTCGCCAAGCAGATCAAGCAGAACACGCACGCGATGGAGGAGGGCCGGCGCCTCGCGCTGGCGCAGACCTACCAGATGCGCTCCGACGCCCTGCAGGCGATGCTCGTGCAGGCGGCCGATTCCGAGCACATCGGGCCGATCATCATCAAGCTGACCGAGAAGGGCTACCCGGAGGACGTCGCCGCGCTCGACGACCTGACCGAGGCCGAACTGCGCCGCTTCCGCATGTGGCAGATCGCGCAGCAGACCCACTGGGACAACATGCACTATCAATACCAGCAGGGGTACCTGGACCCGGAGTATTACGAGGATGCCTTCAAGGAGCGCGTCGTGCGGCTCGCACCGACCTGGCGTGCGCTCGGGCTGACCGGCGGCCGGCGCAGTTTTTTCGCGGAAATCGAGCGGCTGACGGGTCAGTGACGCCGGGTCAGGCATTCACTTCGGACGGACCTCCGTCCCACCCGGCTCGACCTGCACGAGCCGCCCGGACCGCGCCAGGCTGACCGACTCGGCCAGGACGCGCGCGGCCTGGCGCACCTCGTCGACGAACGCGGTGTCACGGTCGAGGGCCGCGTGGCTCGTCGCGTAAGGCTCGTAATAGCCGATGTAGCGGTCGATCGTCGCGACCGGGTGCGCCTGCACCAGGTGCATGTCCTGCAGCCAGCCCGTGAGCGACCGTCGCAGGATGTCGGTGCCCTCCGCGTCGCCGTGCACGACGATCGCGAAATGGCGTCCGGCGAGGTGGCGCGGATAGGGCCAGCCGGCCAGTTCGAGCGCCTTCGCCCGCGCCGGGTCCTTGCCGTGGGTGGTCGTCGGGTCGGGGTTGCCGCCGTCCGCACAGACGAGGCGGTCGATCATCAGCTTGAGCACGCTCGGCGCCTGGTACCAGTAGACGGGCGTCACGATCATCACGCCGTGCGCCGCGACCCAGCGCGGGTACAACTCGTTCATCCAGTCGCCGACCTGTCCCATCGCATGGTTCGGGTAACAGGAGCACGGCCAGTGGCACAGCGGCATGGCGGTCGATACGCACGCCTTGCAGGGGAGGATCTGGCGGCCGTACTGCGCCGTGAGCAGGCTCAGGTCGAGCAGGTCGCACTCGACACCCGGGCGTCGCTGCAGTTCTTCGCGCGCCGCACCCGCGAGCCGGAACGACTTGGACATTTCGCCGGGGCACGTCTGGTCGTGCCGTGCGGCCCCGCAGACCAGCAGGATGCGCGTGGGGGCCGCGGGATCGTCGTGCCGTCGTTGCGCGTCGCGAATGGCCGCGCGAGCCGCGAGCCACTCGACCGGCAACTCGAAATCGGGATCGGCGAACTCGTCGCCTGCGCGTTGCTTGCGCGGGTTCTTGTGGTACTCGTCATAGTTGCGCCAGGCGATCTCGACGATGCGGTCGACGTCGTCCGCCGCCTGCCCGAACGCGGGATCGTGAAAGCGTTCCCGCAGGCGCCGCGAGAACTCCTCTCGACTGAGCTTGACGTCGCCCTGTCCCTTGCGCACGTCACTGGCACGATCGTCGGGCGAGCCGCTCATGCAGCACTTAGAGCCGGACCGGTCCGAATGGTTCGCCACGGTGTATGCGGGGTCGAACCGACCGAGTCCGATAGCGCAGTGCGTGCCGGGCGCGGCGGGGATCGGCGGGTCGGCCGACAGCGGCGCCGCGCGTGGCATGCAAACCTGCACCATCGCTTACGTTTTTCGAGGGACCGGGCATGGCCAGTCGGTACGGTGCGAAAGCCAAGCAGAAGGTCGAACGCGCGATGCACGAACGCAAGCGCGGCACGTTGAAGACCGGCTCCGGCAAGACCGTGAAGAGCCGAAAACAGGCGATAGCGATCGGCCTGTCCGAGGCACGTCGGGAAGGTGGCAAGGCGCCGGCGCCCAGGAAGAAGGCCGCCTCGAGCCGCAGCCGGGCGGGGAGCTCACGGTCGAAAACGAGCTCCAGGACGACGTCGCGCCGCAAGACCGGTTCGTCCTCGGGTCGCCGAAAAAAGAGCAGCAGCTCGTCGTCGCGGGCCCGGAAGAGCCGCGGCTGACGGCACCCGTCGACCTGCAAAAGGCTTGCGGGACACGGTAATCGCCACGGTCGTGCGCCTTGCCTGATAGGGGCAAGGGAAGCGGGCTGTCATCCAAAGCAGGCCGGGCGGTGCGCAATGTCTGATGGCTGCGGGCCGGCCGATTGGTTATTCATCTGCTTCGACGCAGACCGCTCAGGTTTCGAGGAGGAGCGCGTGTTCGAAGCACTGAAGGAAAAAAGCAGGCTGTCGGCGGAGCTCGACTCGGCCCAGGAAACGATCTCGTCACAGGCACAGGAAATCGCAAAACTGCGCGAGGCCGTGCGCGTCCGCAGCGACTGCATCAAGGAACTCTGCGCGTGCCTCACGGAAGCCAGCAGCTGGATCGACCCGATCATGATCGGTCCGCTCACGCACACGGGTGAATCGGCGCGCAACAACCTGCTCGAACGCATCAGCGCGGCGTTGACCTGGGCCGGGCACAAGCCTGCGACGCCGACGCCTTGACGCCGCGCGCGGGATTTACTGGCCTGCGAACGCGGCCGAGCGGTCGAGCAGCGGCTGGAGCCCCGGCAGCACGCTCTCGATTTCGCGCTCGTGCCGCCGCCACTTGTCCTTCGCCGGCTTGCTGACCGTGAAGCGGGAGAGCGGCAGGTCGCCGGTCAGCTCCATGTCCCAGGCGAGTTCCAGCTCGCCGCAGAGCTGGCGCACCGATGCTTCCGGGTCCGCGAGAAACGTGTCGTACCGCACGAGCAGCCGGCGCTCCGCCGGCAGCGCCGCGAGGTCGTCGAGCAGCATCGCGGTCGTCGCGGCCCACTGGTGCGCGACGATCTCGTGCAGCGGCCGACCGACGAGGTCGCGCCATCCCGGCACGAGCACGAGCGACCACGGCGGGCCCGTCCAGCCCGGCAACTGCGGGTACGTCCGGAAGCGCCCGGACTCCCAGGCCTCGATCATGCTGCTCAGCACTTCCCGCGGGTCGCGGTAGAGGAACAGGAACCTGGCCTCGGGAAACGCGCGCGCCAGGAACGGCACGCGCAGCGAATTCTTCGGCGTCTTTTCCAGCAACCGCGACGGCAGGCGTTCCGACGACGGGGGCCGGCCCTCGCGGTCGCGAACCGCCGCGAGAAAGCGGGCGCGAACCTCGGCGACGTTCGCCGGCGAAGCGTCGGTTTCATCGAGGCGATTCGAGTCGAAGCCGTGCGCCTCCGGTCGCAGGCCGGGCACTCCTTCAATCAGGCGATGGCTTTCACCGCCGACCGTGAACACGTCCGGCGCGCGCGACAGCGTCTCGAACAGCAGTGTCGAACCGCTGCGCGGCGGACACACGATCATGACCGGCCGGTCGAAGTGCGGGTCGCGACCGACCCCGGAGCGCGGCGGGGTGGGGCGGGGCTGTTCCGTCTGTGCACTCGGTCCGCTCGAGGTCGCGGCCCTGGCGTGTTCCGCCGCCGGGTGTTCGGTCTCGCGCGTCTCCGGATCGCCTTTCGCTTGCGCGCCCGCGATCGCCGGTTTGAGCACCCCCGACTCGATCGTCTTCATCAGCGGCGCGCCGTTCCTGATCACGATGCCCGCGCCGAGTCGAGCGAGATCTCCACGGTAGCGCTCGAGCGCGTCGCGATACTCGGGCAAGCCTGCGTCGTCCTCGCCGTACGCGGCCCAGAGGGCGCGCCAGGTCATCGTGAACCGGTTCGTCGCCTGTGCGAGACGTTGCACCTGCGGCGAGGGTTCCGCTTCCGAAAACAGTGCCGTCAAGTGCGCGCGCATCTCCCAGGGGTTCATGACCTTCGGGATGTTGACCGCTTCCATGACGAGCGCCGGGTCCTCCGCGTCGTCGTAGTCGACGCGACGCGCCCGCCAGGCAGGATCGACGCGATCGTGCGGCCGGCCGGCGCTCACGAGGTCCCAGAACGACTGCGTCCCGACCGTGTCGGCGACCAGGTGGACCCGGCTCTCGACCGCGTCGTTGACGACGCGATGCCGACGCCAGGTGTCGAAGATCCAGCATTCGCCGACGCCCATGTGGGTCTCGTCGGTGCCGCAAAAAAAGCGCACGGTCGGCTGGGTCACGACCGGCACGTGCACGCGCACGCGGTCGCGCCAGTAATAGTCCATGTCGATGTGCGGGGTGACCTCGGCATGACCCGACAGGCGCATCAGCCGGCAGCGGCCGAGCACCGTGCCGAAGGCGGCGAGCACCTGCCGCATGTAGGGCATCTGCAGCAGGTACGGCGTCGGCGCCATGCGACCGTTGACGCGCTCGATCGTCGGGTCGCCGTCGAGCGAGAGCAGCGGCAGGGCGTCGTTGCCGGGAAAGCCGTGCGTGTGCGGGCGCCAGCACGAGGGGTCGATCGTCGAGATTTCTGCCGCGAGCCGCGTCGCGTCGAACGAGAGCGGCAGCTGGATGAACGGAACCGGAAGCTTCATCGCGTTGGGGTTGGGGCCTGTTGACAGGCATGGTACGGGGCCGGGCGGCCACGATACACCATCGACCGCCAGCCGCGGCTGGCCGGCACCGCAAGGACGCACGGACGGTCGCAAAGGACCGTCCCGCATCCCGTC
>DASUYI010000076.1:0-4912 GCA_036377475.1 Steroidobacteraceae bacterium
CGCGCAGCACCTCGAGCGTGCGCGCGCCGATGCCGCGCGTCGGCAGGTTCACGACGCGCTCGAACGAGGCGTCGTCGTCGCGGTTCGAGATCAGCCGCAGGTAGGCGAGCGCGTCCTTGATCTCCTGCCGTTCGAAAAACCTCAAACCGCCGTAGACGCGGTAGGGGATTCGCGCCGCGAGCAGGTACTCTTCGAACACGCGCGACTGCGCGTTGGAGCGGTAGAGGATCGCGTTGTCGCGCCGGTTGCCGCCCTGCGCGATCCAGTCGCGGATCTTGTTGACGACGAACTCGGCTTCGTCGCGCTCGTTGTAAGCGCGGAACAGCCTGATGGCCGAGCCCTTGCCTTCGCTGGTCCAGAGCTTCTTGCCGATGCGACCGCTGTTGTTGCCGATGATCGCATTGGCCGCATCGAGGATGTTGCCGGTCGAGCGGTAGTTCTGCTCGAGCCGGAACAGCTGCACGTCGCGGAAATCCTTGCGGTACTGCTGCAGGTTCTCGACGCGCGCGCCGCGCCAGCGGTAGATCGACTGGTCGTCGTCGCCGACGACGTAGGGCACGCTCACCGACCCCACGAGGACCTTCATCCACTCGTACTGGATCGTGTTGGTGTCCTGGAACTCGTCGACGAGCACGTGGCGGAAGCGCGACCGATAGTGGTCGCCGAGACCGGGCGCGGACTTGAGGATTTCGAAGCTGCGCAGCAGCAGCTCGGCGAAGTCGACCACGCCGTTGCGACGGCAGGCCTCTTCGTAGGCCTCGTACAGCTTGATCATCTGGCGCCGCGTCGGGTCGCCCTCGTCCTTGAGGTGCCTGGGCCGCAGCCCCTCGTCCTTCTGCGCGTTGATGAACCAGGCGACCTCGCGCGGCACCCAGCGCGTGTCGTCGAGATTGAGTCCGCGGACGACCTTCTTGACCAGCCGCTGCTGGTCCTCTCCATCGAGGATCTGGAAGCCCTGCGGCAGCCCGGCCTCGCGCCAGTGCATCCGCAGCAGGCGATGGCAGACGCCGTGAAACGTCCCGATCCAGAGCGGAGCCGACGGCAGGCCCAGCTGCTGTTCGATGCGGTGGCGCATCTCCGCGGCGGCCTTGTTCGTGAACGTGACGGCGAGGATGCCGTGCGGCGACACCCCCTCGACCTGCACGAGCCACTCGACGCGGTGCGTGAGCACGCGCGTCTTGCCGCTGCCGGCGCCCGCGAGCACGAGCGTCGGTTTCAGCGGGGCGGTCACGGCCTGCCGCTGCGCGTCGTTGAGCGGCGCGAGAATGTGGGAGACGTCCATGGGAAGGGCGGGGATTCTACGCGAGGAAGGTCACCGCTCCCACTGGTTCACGGTTCGCGGCCGCTCGTCTACTCTCAGCGACCACTTACTGCCGGCCGCGCGACGCCGAATGCGCGCAAAGGATCGGGTGATGCAGACCAGACTTCTCCGGGCGCGCGCGTGGCTGTTGGCGCTCCTGCTCGCGTTCACGCCAATCGCAGTCACGCAGGCCGCCGACACACGCGCCGATGCGGAGTGGGCGGCACACGTGGATCGCTTTCTCCAGTCGCACTTCCAGGCGAACCCAGTCGCGGCGGTCTATGCGGGCCGGCACGAGTTCGACGGCCGCTTGCCGGACCTGAGCGCGACAGCGATTGCGCGCAACGTCGAGCGACTCGAAGCGGAACGTACGACGACCGCCGCGTTCGACCCGGCGACGCTGACGGAACCGAATCGACGCGAGCGCGCGTACCTGCTGGCGGCGCTCGAGAACGACCTGTTCTGGATCGCGGAGGCGGAGTGGCCGTTCCGGAACCCGGCGTGGTACCTCGTAGTCGTCGATCCCGAGATTTACCTGAGCAAGCCCTACGCGCCGCTCGAGCGACGCATGCGGGCGTACATCGCTTACGCGCGGGGCATTCCGGGCGTGACGCGGCAGATCCGCGCGAACCTTCGTACGCCGATGCCGGCGCCCTGGATCGAGTACGGCATCAATGCGTTCGGCGGCTTCGCCCAGTTCCTGGCCAACGACGTGGCTCCGGTGTTCGCGGCCGTGAAAGACGACGGACTGCAGTCGCAGCTCAAGGTCGTCAACGCCGAAGCGTCGCGCGCGATGCAGGAGCTGGCGGACTGGTTCGTCGCGCAGCGGCCGGACGCGACCCAGGACTACGCGCTCGGGGCCGCGACGTTCGCGCGAATGATCGACGCCACCGAGCAGGTCGAGGTGCCGGTCGCACGCTTGCGGGAGATCGGCGAGGCCGACCTCGGCCGGAACCTCGTCGGGTTGCGCAAGGTGTGCGCGTCGTACGCACCGGGCGCAACGCTGCGCGAATGCGCGGACAAGGCGAATGCGCGCAAGCCGCCCGGCGGCGCGGTGGCCGGGGCGCGCAAGCAACTGCCCGAACTCCGCGAGTTCGTCGCCTCGAGGAAGCTCGTGACGATTCCGGGTCCCGAGCAGGCGCTCGTCGAGCAGGCGCCGCCGTACAACGCCCAGAACTTCGCGTACATCCAGGTGCCCGGACCGTTCGAAAGCACCGACGTCCCGGCCGTCTACTACATCGCGCCGCCCGACCCGCGCTGGACCGCCGAGGACCAGGCGCAGTACGTGTCGGGCGAAGGCACCCTGCTGTCGACGTCCGTGCACGAGGTGTGGCCTGGCCACTTCCTGCATTACATGCACGTCAACCGCAACCCGTCCCGGGTCGCGCAGTTGTTCCAGAGCTACGCCTACGCCGAAGGCTGGGCGCACTACACCGAGGAAATGATGGCGGAGGAAGGGTTGCGTGCGGGCGCTCCGGAATGGCAGATCGGCCAGCGGCTGTCGGCGCTCAAGCGCAACGCCCGCTTCCTGTGCGCCATCGGCCTGCACACGCAGGGCATGACGGTGCCCGACTGCGAAAAGCTGTTTCGCGACAGCGCGTTGTCCGACCCGGGCAATGCGCGCCAGCAAGCGCTGCGCGGCACCTACGATCCGGCGTACCTCAATTACACGCTCGGCAAGCTGATGATCCTGCAGTTGCGCAAGGACTGGCTCGAGGCGCACCCGAAGGCGACGCTGCGCGCGTTCCACGACGCGTTCCTGTCGTTCAGCGGGCCGGTGCCGCTGGTGCGGAAGTTGATGCTCGGCAACGCCGCGGGCCCACCCCTGTAGTGGTACAGCCCCTGCACGCGACCACGCGTTCAGGCGCCGAGCAGCTCCTGCACGGCACGGTGGCCCTGTTCGATGGCGACGTCGGTATAAGCGCCACCGCCGACGTCGGAATTCGCGATCGTGATCCGGCCCCGCCGCGTGCGCAGTTGCTCCAACGACGCCAGCGAGCTGGCGAGATTCGGCGCCGTGTCCCATAGCGGGTTGTATTCAGGAGCGTAGCCATGCGGCCAGCGGTTGACGGTCATCGCCTCGATGTCGTCGGCCGGGTCGAAGCCACCGGGTCCCAGCGCCCGGCCGAGCAGGTCCCGAAGGTGGTACTCGAAGGTCCGGAACGCGGTCGCGAGCAGTTCGGCGCGTCCGGCCTTGTTCTGCTCGTGTTCCGGCATCCCGGGCCGACAGGGCGTGCGGACCAGGTGAACGATGGTCGGCTCGTCGGGAGAGCGAGGGCTCGCGTAGCTGCCGATTTCCACGGGTTGGTTGAGCGCAATGTGACTGAAGTACGAGCCGGGCGCATGGATGCTCTCGATGCCGAGACGCGCAAAGGCACGCCACGACCGCACCGCCACCGAGGCGTAGACGAGCGGTGTCTTGACGACTCCACGCAGGCCATCGCGTTGCGCGGCCGGCAACTCGGGGCACAGCAACGGGATCATCACGCCGTAGCACGCGAGCACGACCCCGCGCGCACGTGCGGACCGGCTTTCCCCCGCACGCTCCCACGTGACCTCGACTTCGCGGGCGGACGAGGGTTCGCCGAGGTGGCGGACGTGCACGACGGGCGCCGACAAGCGCAGCCGCACGTCCGAGCCGGGGCGGTCGAGCCGCGAGTAATCGAGGCGGGCGGTGATCGAGTCGCCGACATCACGGCCAGGCAGCGCTGCCGGAATCAGCGAACGCACGAGGAGGCGTGCGATCGTCGCATTGCCGTCCGGGAAGTGCAGCACCGGCGAGCCGCCGGTATCGGCGTAGCCCGCGGGGGTATAGCCCATCCGCGGATGGGAACCCGGCGCAAGCCGCATGCCGTCGAAGCCCGGCAGGCCGATCCCCCAGCAATCGAGCGCCGAGATCGCGTCGATGCCGACCCCCCACAGCCCGTGCGTTCGGGCCGCGAGGAATCGAACTGCCGCAGCGTCGACCTTTGCGAGCTCGGTCAGCAGGGCAAGGTAACTGATGCGGGACAACCGCTCCTTCTTCTGTTCCGAGGTCAACCCGGGCATCCAGTCGTCCGGGTGCTCGTACAGGCGCGCCAGGTCGGCGCGCGCGCGTACGCCAAGGGGCGTCTCGGCGAGCCACTCCACCGTCTTGCGCTTGTCCACGCCGGCGACGAGCCGGTCGACGCCGAAGGTCTCGCGATCGAAGAAGACCCCGTGGGTGAGTCCGAGTCGCTCGTGGACCTCGGGTCGCGGCACCGTCTTCGCAAGCTCCGCGACGTCGATGCCGAGCCCCTGCAGCAAGGCGTCGGCGATCCGTCCATAGGGGCGCGGGCTTTCGATCGACAGCGTGCCGCCGTTCATCAGCCGCACCCGTCCGCCACCGGCGAACTCGTTGCGCTTCGCGTGGCCGCCGAAGTCATCGTGGTTGTCGAGCAGCAGGACGCGCGCGTGCGGACGCGCGGCACGGTAGAAGTGCGCGGCCGCGAGGCCGCTCAAACCCGCGCCGACGACGATGAGTTCGTAGCGCTCGCCGGTGTCGATCGGCTGTCGAGGACGAGACCCGTCACGTAGCGCATGCAGCACCTCGAAGCTGCCGGGATGGCTGCCGCGCAGGCCGGTCAGCGCCGG
>DASUYI010000077.1:0-3798 GCA_036377475.1 Steroidobacteraceae bacterium
CGGCGCGACGAAGGTCGGCGTCCTTGAGACGACATTCAAGGAAGAGACCGAGACGGACCTGTTCGGCGAGCAGGCCGTGCTCTGCGGCGGCGCGACCGAACTCGTTCTCAAGGGCTACGAGACGCTGGTCGAGGCCGGCTACCAGCCCGAGGTCGCCTACTACGAATGCCTGCACGAGCTGTAGCTGATCGTCGACCTGCTGCACGAAGGCGGGCTCGCGAAGATGCACAAGTACATCTCGCACACCGCGAAATGGGGTGACCTCACGCGCGGCCCCCGCGTCGTGAACTCAGGCACCAAGAAGGAGATGAAGAAGATCCTCAAGGAGATCCAGGACGGCCAGTTCGCGCGCGTCTGGATCCGTGAGAACAAGACCGGTCGCAGGAAGTACGAGGCCCTGCTCAAGAAGGACCTCGCGCACCCGATCGAGAAAGTCGGCGCCCAGCTGCGCGCGCGGATGCCCTGGCTCAACCAGACCTGAGGCCGCGCGCGCCCTCCTCCCGAGATCCACGGTGACGAACATGTCCAAGCGAGACCCGAACCGCGTCCTGATCTTCGACACGACGCTGCGCGACGGCGAACAGTCGCCCGGCTGCAGCATGACGCAGCCCGAGAAGCTGCGCATGGCGAAGGCGCTCGCGGAGCTCGGCGTGGACGTCATCGAGGCGGGGTTCCCGATCGCCTCGCGCGGCGACTGGGAGGCCGTGCACGAGATCGCGAAGGAAGTGCGTGGCCCGATCATCGCGGGCCTCGCGCGCTGCAACCGCGAGGACATCGACAAGGCCTGGGGCGCGGTCCGCGTCGCCGAGCGGCCGCGCATCCACGTGTTCCTCGCCACCAGCGCGATCCATCGCGAGCACAAGCTCGGCATGGCCAAGGACGAGATCATCCACGCCGCGGTCGAGGCCGTGAAGTATGCCCGCAGCCTGTGCGAGGACATCGAGTTTTCGCCCGAGGATGCGTCGCGCACCGAACTGGAGTTCCTGCGCGAGGTCGTCGAAGCGGTGATCGCGGCCGGCGCCACCACCGTCAACATCCCGGACACGGTCGGCTATACGGTGCCCGAGGAGTTCCACGAGGTCTTCTCCTATCTCAAGCAGAACGTCCGTGGCGCGGAGAACGTGACCTTCAGCGTCCACTGCCACAACGACCTCGGCCTCGCGGTGGCGAACAGCCTGGCCGCGATCCGCGGCGGCGCCCGCCAGGTCGAATGCACGATCAACGGCATCGGCGAGCGCGCGGGCAACGCCTCGCTCGAGGAACTGACGATGGCCCTGAAGGTGCGCGAAGGCATCTATGGCCTGCACACCGGCATCGACGGCAAGCGTCTGTTCCCGACGAGCCGCCTGCTGTCGAGCATCACCGGCATGCCGATTCCGCGCAACAAGGCGATCGTCGGCGAGAACGCCTTCGCGCACGAGTCGGGCATCCACCAGCACGGCATGCTGAAGCACCACACGACCTACGAGATCATGCGCCCGCACGACGTCGGCATGTCGCGCACGAACCTGGTGCTCGGCAAGCACAGCGGCCGGGCCGCGCTGCGCGAACGGATCAAGGAACTCGGCTTCGAGCTGTCCGACACCGAGCTCACGCGCGTGTTCAACGACTTCAAGGCGCTCGCCGACAAGAAGAAGGAGTTGTTCGACGGCGACATCGAGGCGCTCGTGCTCAAGAGCGAGGTCGAGACCGCCGGTCCCTGGAGCCTCGAGAACCTGCACGTCGTGAGCGATTCGTCGAAGTTCGCGACCGGTCGCGTCGTGCTGCGGCATGCAGACGCGCGCATCCTGACCCACGAGTCGTCCGGCGACGGCCCCGTCGACGCCGCGCTCAAGGCGATCGAGCAGGCGACCGGCGTGTTCGCCAAGCTCCGCAAGTTCGAGGTCCGCAGCGTTACGGTCGGCGAGGACGCGCAGGGCGAGGCCGTGCTGACCTGCGAGTACAACGGTCGCACCTACCGCGGCACGAGCGTGACGACGGACATCGTCGAGTCGAGCGCGCGGGCGTTCATCGAGGTCGTCAACGCGATCGAGTCGTCGCGCCGGCGCGGTGCGGATCCGGGCGACGTCCCGGCCGCCGCCGTATGAACTTCGGCCGCAACGTGTCGAATGCGCGACCTGAACGTGTCGAATGCGCGACCGGCCTGGCTCCTTCCGGAGTGCGACGTAAGACACGCCGTAAACCCATCCCTGGGGGCTCGCACTCGCCATCCATGGCTCGTGACGGTCTTCCTTCGCACTCCGAAAGGAGCAGCCCGGTCGCCGGTCACGCTTCGTCAGCGACCATAGTGCGCGCACCGACCCTCGCAGCGATCGCTCTTGCTTCGCCGGTCGCGCCGACGTCGATGCGGCCGGTCTGGTCCGCTCAGGACGACCTTGGAAGACCGTCACGAGCCATGGATGGCGAGTGCGAGCCCCCAGGGACGGGTTCATGGCGTGTCTTCCCAGGTCGTCCTGGACGGGCCGGAACGGCCGTTGCACCCCAAGCGTCCCCATCGAGTCGAGCACATCGCGCGGGGCGCCCGACAAGTGTGCGCCAAGGCGGCGCTTGCCCTATCGGAGCCTGAATGACTGCGAAGAGCCTGTTCGAAAAGGTCTGGGATCGGCACATCGTCGTGCCCGAGACTGACGAGACGCCTGCCGTCCTCTACATCGACCTGCACCTCGTCCACGAAGTGACCTCGCCGCAGGCGTTCGACGTGCTCCGCGCACGCGGGCTGCCGGTCCGCCGGCTCGATCGCACGCTCGCGACGATGGACCACTCGACCCCCACCGACACGGCGCAGATCTTCGGCGGCCTGCCGATCAAGCTCGAGTCGGCGGCCAGGCAAGTGCGGCAGCTCGAGGTCAACTGCGCCGAGTTCGGCGTGAACCTGCTCGGGCTCAGGGACGACCGCCGTGGCATCGTCCACATCATCGGGCCCGAACTCGGCGCCACGCAGCCGGGCAAGACGATCGTCTGCGGGGACAGCCACACCAGCACGCACGGGGCGTTCGGCGCCCTCGCCTTCGGCATTGGCACGACGGAAGTCGGATACGTGCTCGCAACGCAGTGCCTGCTGCAGCGCAAACCGAAGTCGTTCGCGATCGACGTGACGGGCCGCCTGCCCGCGGGAGTCAGCGCCAAGGATCTCGTACTCGCGATCATCGGCCAGATCGGTGTCAACGGCGGCACGGGCCACGTGATCGAGTATCGCGGTGCCACGATCGAGGCGCTCTCCATGGACGAGCGCATGACGATCTGCAACATGTCGATCGAGGCCGGCGCGCGGGCCGGCATGATCGCGCCCGACGCGACGACGTACGCGTACCTCGAGGGCCGGCCGTACGCGCCCGCAGCCGGGGCCGACTGGGACCACGCACGGACCGATTGGGACTCGCTGCGGACCGACCCGGGCGCATCCTTCGATCGGGAACTCACGCTCGACGCCTCCACGCTCGAGCCGATGATCACGTTCGGCACGAATCCCGGCATGGTCACGACGATCAACGGCACGGTCCCCGACCGGCCCGGCGACGCCGTGTTCGCGAAGTCGCTCGCTTACATGGGGTTGCAGGCGGGCGAGAAACTCGCCGAGAAGCCCGTGCAGGTGGTGTTCATCGGCAGCTGCACCAACGCGCGCCTATCCGACCTCGAGGCCGCGGCGAAGGTGTTGCGCGGTCGCAAGGTCGCGCAGGGCGTGCGCGCGCTCGTCGTGCCGGGATCGCAACAGATCAAGCGTCAGGCCGAGGCGCTCGGGCTCGCGAAAGTGTTCCAGGACGCGGGCGCCGAGTGGCGGGAATCGGGCTGCTCGATGTG
>DASUYI010000078.1:0-6392 GCA_036377475.1 Steroidobacteraceae bacterium
GTGCCCCATCTGCTGGCGGTATTCCTCGTGCTCGTGCGGAAGCATGTCGGCGATCAGCACCCGCCCTCCAGGACGCAGCACACGAGACGTTTCCGCGAGCACGGCAGCCGGATCCGGCAAGTGGTGCAGCACGAGCAGCAACGTCGCCGCATCGAGCGCTGCGTCCGCGATTGGCATCGCCTCGAGCTCGCCGCGACGAACTTCCACGTTCGGGACACCGCGCAGGCGGCGCCTCGCGGCCTGAAGCATGTCTCCCGATCGATCCACCGCGATGACGCGGCTGACAAACGGCGCCAGTGCCGCGCTCACCTGACCCGTGCCGCATCCGAGGTCCCCTACCACCCAGCTCTCATCCAGGAGTGCCGGCATCGCCTGTAAATGTGATGCGGCGCCGAACAATTCTCCACGCAGCTTGTCCCATTGCCCCGCCGCGGACTCGAAGAACTGCGCCGACTTCGACTGGCGCCGCGCGAGGACCCCTTTGAGGCGCCGGGCATCCTGATCGGCGCCGGGCGTCGCACTCAACTGCTCCCGGAGGAGCGCCCACAGGCGGCGCGCCGCGGGCCCGCGTTCGTCGAGCGCCAGGGTGTAATGCCGGCTCGTTCCGTCGCGCCGGGACAGAACCCAGCTCGCGTCCGACAGCGTCTTGAGATGACGGCTGACCGTCGATTGGGGCAGCTGCAGCACCGCACAAAGGTCGGTCACTGTCAGCTCCTGCCGCTCGAGGAGGAGCAGCATCCGGCTGCGCGTCGCGTCCGAGAGTGCCGTGAGATCGTCGAAGATGCCCGGTTCAAGCGGCGGCATTATCCATCCGTATATCCGGATGGAGTGTTACATAGGCCGGCCGGTCGCGTCAACAGCCAATTTGAGGAACCCGTCTGCCCTGCGACCCACGGCGGTGTCGCCGCCGAATCGGCTGTAACGGCGGAGGCTGCAGCCTCGCGGGCTGTAAAGAACGACGGGATCCTGCGGGGGACTCAGTGAACTCTGTCCTTCGACAGCACCCTCCCCGGTAATGCGGCGGTGAACGCGCCGTTGTCGATGACCACGGCGCCGTTCACGAGCACGTACGCCATACCCTCCGCGAGCTGATGGGGATCCAGATACGTCGCACGATCCCGCACGCGCGCCGGATCGAAGATGGCGAGGTCAGCGGCGGCGCCTTCGCGAATCACGCCGCGATCCCTCATCCCGAACACCGCGGCGGGCAGGCTCGTCATCGATCGGATCGCGGTCTCGAGATCGACGACGCCGCGCTCCCGCACGTACCGCGACAGTTTCCGCGCGAACGCGCCGTAGTTGCGCGGATGCGGCTTGCCTTCCGTCATCAGCACGAGCCCGCCGTCGCTCGACGCCATCGTGTAGGGCTTCGCCATGATGTGCGCAATGTCCTCTTCGGACATGTTGAATGAGACGATGGACGCTCCCCCGTTCGCAAGGATGTCCAGGGCGGCCTGTTCCGCGCTGACGCCGCGTTCCCTGGCGATTGTGTCGAGCGTCTTGCCTTCCAGCGTCCGGTCGTTCTTGTGGAACGCAATCTGCACCGCAGCGGCGCCGCCGCGCCGCCGCAGGTTCACGCGAACGACGTCCACCGTCGGTGCGACACCGCCGGGAACGAGCGCCGCGCCGAGGCTCGTCGACGACGCCTCGTACGGATATTGGTCGGCGAAAACCTGAATCCCGCGCGCCCGCGCGGCCTCGATCCGCATCGTCATCGCCGTCGCCAGACCCCAATTGTCGGGGCCAAGGGCCTTCATGTGGCTGACAACGCCAACCACGCCCCCTTCTTCGGCGATGCGGATGACTTCCTGGACCGATGCAACGACGCCGATGGTGTAGTCCGACTCGTCGCGGACGTGGCTCGTGTAAACGCCGCCGGACTCAGCCACGACCTTCGCGAGCTCGATGACTTCCTCCGTTTTCGCAAAGCTGCCCGGCGTGTAGAAGAGGCCGCTCGACAATCCGAAAGCACCTGCCTGCATGCCTCGACGGACGAGGGCGCGCATCTTCTCGAGCTCGTCGCCCGACGGTTCGCGGTCAGCTCCTCCCATCGAAGTTCGCCTGACGCTGCCGTGACCAATCAATAGCGCGACGTTGGGTCCGAGTCCGCCTTTTTCGAGCTGCGTTCGCTGGGCGGCTAGATCGACCGGTCCTCCTCCGTCCGGGTTGACGACGACCGTCGTCACCCCCTGAACGAGGAGCGGCTGCGCCTGACGGAGCTCGGCACGGGTGAGACCCTCCGCTGCATGCGAATGCACGTCGATGAACCCGGGCGTAACAAACCGGTCCGCTGCGTCGATAACGGTCCTGCCTTTCGCCCCGATCAAACGGCCGACGGCGGCGATGCGGTCGCCGCGAATGCCCACATCCGCCCGCAGCCACGGGTTACCGCTGCCGTCCATTGACGCGCCCGTTCTGAATCAAAACATCGAACGGCGCAGATGGTTGAGCTGGCACGGACGCCGAAAGTGCCGAGGCGGCCACGGCCGCGAAGAAACCTGAAAGAATCCGCCGCATCGCCGCATTGTAGGCGAATGCGGCGCGGGCACGCCTTGTGCAGCTTCCGAAAGGTTTTCGTGAATGAGGTGCATATGACGGATGGAACACTGAACCTGACGGTCCCTCGCGGCGACAACAGCGTGTGGGACAGGCCGGGGTTCACGGCCTCGCTCTCCAGCTATGACCGCGAGCGCTGGATTGGCGGTGCGATCGGCTCTGGCCTCGCCATCGTCGGCGCGCGGCGCGGCGGGCTGGCGGGCAGCGTGATTGCCATGCTCGGCGCGGCCATCGCGATTCGCGCCGCGGCGGGCCGGCACGACGTCGGCGTCGCGCGCGAATGGGTCGATCGCGCCGTCCGCCATCGCGGCTGGCGCAAGGATGTGGTCGCCGACGCCTCCGAGGATTCGTTCCCGGCCAGCGACTCGCCGTCCTGGACGCCAACGGCCGGCGCGCGGACGACGCGTTGAAGCACCGCGCACGCGTGCCTTCCGCAGATACGTGCATTCCGCGTCCAGGCGGGAGCATTCAACTTAGGAGAACACGGCATGGACTACATGGAGCTGCAGTTTCCCGACGACACGCGTGACGCCGCAGTGGCGAGTGGGCGCAACATCAGCGACGTGGAGCGGTGGACGTCGCTTGCCGCGGGAGCGGCGATGGCCGCGTACGGCTTGAGCAAGCGCCGCGGAACGGGGTGGATGCTCGCGGCGCTCGGCGGCATGCTGCTGCAGCGCGGCTACAGCGGACACTGCAACGTTTACCACGCCATGGGCGTAAACACCGCCGGCGCCAGAAGCGACACGCGCCGCGCGCTCGGTGGAAGCGCCGGCATCGTGGTCGACGAAAGCGTCACGATCAATCGGCCGATCGAGGAGTTGTACCACTTCTGGCGGAACCTCGAGAACCTGCCGCGGTTCATGCGCCACCTGGAATCGGTCGAGCGGGTGACCGACACGCTCTCGCGGTGGCGCGCGAAGGGGCCTGCCGGAACGACCGTTGAGTGGAACGCCGAGATCATCAATGAGGTCAGGAACCAGGTGATCGGCTGGAAGTCCATCGAAGGCTCTGACGTCGTCAGCGCCGGCTCGGTGAATTTCGACGACGCCGGCGTCGGTCGTGGCACACACGTTCGCGTGCGCCTGCAATACAGCCCTCCGGGCGGAAAGCTCGGGGCCGCCTTCGCGAAGCTGTTCGGGCGCGACGCCGCCACGGAGATCCGCGAAGACCTCCGCCGGTTCAAGCAGCTTGTGGAAACCGGCGAAATCGCCCGCAACCATTAGTTCTGTCCGGCGATGAAAGCACTCTGCTGGTTCGGCACGAACGACGTGCGCGTCGAGAACGTGCCGGAACCCAGGATCCTGAACGCGCGTGATGCGATCGTCCGGATCTCGCTCACCGCGATCTGTGGCTCCGACCTCCATCTCTACGACGGGTTCATTCCGACGATGAGGCGCGGGGACATCCTCGGCCACGAGTTCATGGGCGAGGTCGTCGAGCTCGGCGCCGAGAACGCGAAACTCGAGCTCGGCGACCGCGTCGTCGTCCCGTTCACCATTTCGTGCGGCCGGTGCTTCTTCTGCGAGCGCGACCTCTGGTCGCTCTGCGACAACTCGAATCCCAACGCGTGGATGGCCGAGAAGGTGTACGGCGCCTCCCCGTCCGGGCTGTTCGGCTACTCGCACATGATGGGAGGGTATCCGGGCGGTCAGGCGGAGTACGCGCGTGTGCCCTTCGCGGACGTCGGGCCGATCAAGATCCCCGATCACCTGACCGACGAACAGGTCCTCTTCATCTCCGACATCTTCCCGACCGGCTATATGGCGGCGGAGAACTGCGCCATGACGCCGGGAGACACCATCGCCGTGTGGGGATGCGGCCCCGTCGGCCAGTTCGCGATCAAGAGCGCGTGGATGCTCGGCGCGGGACGCGTCATCGCCATCGATCGCGAGCCGGAGCGCCTCGCCATGGCGGCCGCCCACGGCAAGGCGGAGATTCTCAACTTCGACCAGGTGGACGTCTTCCACGCGCTGAAGGACATGACCGGCGGGCGCGGACCGGACGCCTGCATCGACGCAGTGGGGCTCGAGGCGCATGGCAGCGGCACGTGGGACGCCGTCTACGACAAGATCAAGACGACCACCTTCCTTGCGACCGATCGCCTGTCGGTACTTCGCCAGGCCATTCACGCGTGCCGCAAGGGTGGGACGGTGTCGATCCCCGGCGTCTACGGCGGGTTCCTCGACAAAGTGCCTCTAGGCGCCGCATTCAACAAGGGGCTGACGCTGCGGATGGGACAGACGCACGTTCAGCGTTACCTGCCGGTGTTGCTCGAGAAGATCGACCGCGGCGAGATCGACCCGTCCTTCGTCATCACGCATCGCATCAAGCTCGAGGATGCGCCGCAGGCGTACGAGACGTTCAAGAACAAGCAGGACGACTGCATCAAGGTGGTCGTGAAGCCGTAACACGTGCGGCGTGCCACGTGCGGCGTGCCACGTGCAGGTCTCTCTAGCAGGGTGCTGAAAAACTAATGGTTAAGGGATCGACATGCTGATCGCGTCGTACTACGATGCTCCCGGCCGTCAGGAAAGGAGCATCCCGATGCGAGGCGACGATCCGCGACACGAGTCGATGTTTAGCTATGTCACCCCGGAGAAGCGTGTCCGGGCGGACCATCCGCTGCGACCGATTCGACGCATGACGGATGCCGCGTTGGCACGCCTGTCGCCACGGTTCGATCGCTTGTATTCGACGACGGGCCGGCCGTCGGTGCCACCGGAACAGCTCCTGCGCGCGTTGCTGCTGCAGATCCTGTACAGCATCCGCAGCGAGCGGCTGCTCATGGAGGAGCTCGATTACAGCGTGCTCTATCGCTGGTTCGTCGGCCTGAGCATGGACGATCCGGTCTGGGATGCCACGAGCTTCACGAAGAACCGCGACCGGCTGCTCGAGGGTGACATCGCGGACGCGTTTTTCGCGGAGGTCCTCGCGGCGATCAAGGCTGAGGGCCTCATGTCCGACGAGCACTTCACGGTCGATGGGACGCTGCTCGAGGCGTGGGCCAGCCACAAGAGTTTCAAGCCCAAACAGGCGCCGCCCACGCCACCGGACGATCCGAAGAATCCGACCGTGAATTTTCACGGCCAGCCGCGGCGCAACGACACGCATCAGTCGACGACCGACCCCGAGGCGCGCCTCTATAAAAAGGCGGTCGGTCGCGAGGCCAAACTCGGGTATCTCGCGCACCTGCTGACCGAGAATCGCCACGGCTTTATCGTGGATACGGCCGTCACCGACGCCATGGGCACGGCAGAGCGCGACGCGGCCTTGATGATGCTCGGCGAACTGCCGCTGACGACGCGGCGCGTGACCGTCGGCGGCGACAAGAACTTCGACATGCCCGTGTGGGTCGCGGCCGTCCGGCAGATGGGCATCACGCCGCATGTGGCCCAACACACGACCAATCGCCGCAGTGCCATCGACGGCCGCACCACGCGACATCCGGGGTATGCCCTCAGCCAACGATGCCGCAAGAAGGTCGAGCAGCCCTTTGGCTGGATGAAGACCGTCGGGCTCCTGCGGAAGCTTCGGCATCGCGGTGGCAGAAAGGTCGATTGGATCGTGTCCTTCACCGCGGCGGCCTACAACCTCGTGCGATGGCGGACGCTGGCTGCGCGCCCCGCGTGACGACCAGGTGATGAGATGGCAGCCGCGGTTCATGACAATCGACCAATCACCATCGAGAAAGAAGGAAACCGGGTGCTGACACTGCGTTTTTCAGCACCCTGCTAGTGCGATGGAGAGGATGTCGGGCGCGCCGGCCGCGAGTGCCCGCGCTGCGGCACTGAGGCGACGAGCGCGCACGTATTGCATGACCGACACGCCGGTCGCAG
>DASUYI010000079.1:0-3681 GCA_036377475.1 Steroidobacteraceae bacterium
CCGGCGTGGCGCTGCTCGAACGGCACATCGGCAAGCGCCGCCCGGAGTACGCGGAATACGTCCGCCGGACGAACGCGTTCTTCCCGGGTCCGCCGAAGAATAGTGGCTAGTAGCCGGTGGCTGGTGGCTGGTCGGAAGTCAGGTTATCGTGGCCTGCAAGCGGTGCCTGCTCTTTCTAGACACTAGCCACTAGACACTGGACACTGGCTCATGTCTTCCGGCGTCCTGCTCTCCGCGCTCGCGATCGGCTACCTGCTGCTGCTGTTCGGGGTGGCGTTCTACGGCGAGCGGCGCTCGGTCTACCCCGGCAATGCGCGGCTGCGGCCGTGGATCTACAGTCTCGCGCTCGGCGTCTATTGCACGACGTGGACGTTCTTCGGCGCGGTCGGCACCGCGGTGCGCGACGGCTGGACTTACGTGCCGATCTACCTGGGCCCGGCGCTGGTGTTCCTGTTCGCGACGCCCTTCCTCGAGCGTCTCGCCGCGGTCGTTCGTGCGCACAACATCACCTCGATCGCGGACCTGATCTCGTCGCGCTTCGGCAAGAGCCCCGGCCTCGCCGCGCTGGTCGCAGTGATCGCGCTCACGGCCGGCGTGCCCTACCTCGCGCTGCAGTACAAGGCCGTGGGCACGAGCCTCGACGTGCTCACCGGCACGCCAGGCACGCCCGTCGGATGGCTCGACGACACTGCGCTGTACGTCGCCCTGCTGATGGCGCTGTTCGCGATCCTGTTCGGCACGCGCCGGCTCGACGCGACCGAGCACCACGAGGGCGTGATGCTCGCGATTGCGTTCGAGTCGGTCGTGAAGCTGCTCGCATTCGCGGCCGTCGGCGTGTTCGCGATGCTGCACCTGGACGGCGCGCCGCCGCTCGCGCAGACGGCGCTCGGAGCGGCCTCGTCGCTGTTTTCCGGCAATTTCGTCGTGGCGACCGGGCTCGCGGCCGTGGCGATCTTCTGCCTGCCCCGGCAGTTCCTGGTCGGTTTCGTCGAGTGCGCCGACCAGGGCGACATCCGCCGCGCGCGGCTCGTGTTCTCGGCCTATCTCGTGGCGTTCACGCTGCTGGTCGTGCCGATCGTGCTGTCCGGCCTGGGTTCCGGGCTGCACGCGACGCACCACCCGGACTCGTTCGTGCTGACGCTGCCACTCGAGCGTGGCGCGTCGTCGCTCGCGGTGCTCGCGTTCCTCGGCGGACTGTCCGCAGCGAGCGCGATGGTCATCGTCTCCAGCATCGCGCTCGCGACGATGGTGACCAACGACCTCGTGATGCCGGCGCTCTGGCGCAGCCGCTGGCTCAAGCCCACCGAGGGCCGCGACATCGGCCGCCTGGTCCTCTGGCTGCGGCGCGCGGCGATCCTCGGCCTCGCGCTGCTCGCGTATGGCTATCACCGCAACACGATCACGCCGGCGAGCCTCGCCTCGATCGGCCTGCTCGCCTTCGCGGCGTTCGCGCAGTTCGCGCCGCCGATCCTCGCCGGCCTGTACTGGCGCCGAGCCTCGCGCCGCGCCGTGTTCTGGGGCCTCATGACGGGATTTGCGATCTGGGGCTATGCGCTGCTGCTGCCCAATTTCGCAGCGGGCGGACTCATCGGGCCGGGCGTGCTCGAGCGCGTCGGTCCGTGGGACGTGCTCTGGTCCCAGGCGCAGGCGTGGCTCGGGCTCTCGCACCTGAATCCTGCCGCGCGAGGCGCCCTGCTCGCGGTCGGCGGCAACGTGTTCGTACTGGTGACACTTTCCCTGCTTTCCCGTTCATCGTTGCGCGAGCGACTGGCCGCCACGGCGTTCGTTCGCCGCGCCATGCACGAGGCGCCGGGCCGCCCGGCCGGCAGCACGCGTGTCGGCGACGTGATCACGATTGCCGAGCGCATCGTCGGCTCCGCCGCCGCGCAGGCTGCACTGCTCGACTACTCGGAGCAGACGCGGCGGCCGTTGCCGAAGCCCTCCGACCCCGCCGATCGCGGGGTCATGCAGCACATGGAGCGCGTGCTCGCGGGCGCCATCGGCGCCTCGTCGGCGCGCCTGATCTTCACGCACGCATTGCGAGGCCGCGGCCTCGCGGCCGAGGAAGTCGCCGAGATGCTCGACGAGACGTCGCAGGAGCTGCGCTTCAGCCGCCAGTTGCTGCAGGCGACGATGGAGAACGTCTCGCAGGGCATCTCGGTCGCGGACGGCGACGGACGGCTGGTGGCGTGGAACGGGCGCTACGTCGAGATGTTCGAGTACCCCGCCGAGCTGGTCCAGGTCGGCACGCCCGTCGCCGAGCTGATCCGCTGGAACGCGATGCGCGGGGAATTCGGCGACTCGAATCCCGAGGACCAGATCCAGAAGCGCCTCGCACACATGAAGGCCGGCACGCGGTACGTGAACCAGCGCCGTCGCGGCAATGGCCGCGTCTACGAGATCCGCGGCCAGCCGATGCCGGACGGCGGGTACGTCACGACGTACACCGACATCACCGAGTTCAAGCACACGGAAGAGCAATTGCGCGAGGCGACGCAGACGCTCGAGCAGCGTGTCACGGAACGCACCTACGAACTCTCGAAGGCGCTCGCGGCCGAGGCGGAGGCCAAGCGCGCCGCCGAGCGGGCGAACGCGACCAAGACACGCTTCGTGGCCGCGGCGAGCCACGACCTGCTGCAGCCGCTCAATGCGGCGCGGCTGTTCGCGTCCGCACTGACCGATGCGCAGGACGCCGGATCCGTCGGCGAGATTGCCGGCCGCATCGAGGGTTCGCTCCGGGCGGCCGAGGAAGTGCTCGACGACATGCTCGACATCGCGCGGCTCGAAAGCGGCGCGATGCGCACCGAACTCGCCGAATTCGCACTCGACGACGTCACGGTCGAACTGGAGCGGCAGTTCGCGCCGATCGCGGCCAAGCGCGGGCTGCGGCTGCGCGTGCGCCACACGCGTGCCTGGATTCGCAGCGACCGTGTGCTGTTGCGCCGCGTGCTGCAGAACCTCGTCTCGAACGCGTTGCGCTACACGCAGCGCGGTGGCGTGGTCGTCGCGTGCCGGCCGCGTGGCGGCCGCCTGCTCGTGCAGGTGTGGGACACCGGACCCGGCATCGCCGAGCAGCACCGCGCACTGATCTTCGGCGAGTTTCGCGGCCTCGACCACGCGTCGCCGTGGGGCGAGAAAGGCCTCGGCCTAGGACTCTCGATCTGTGACCGGATTTCCCGGCTGCTGCACCTCGACCTCGCCATGCAGTCGCGCGTCGGCCGCGGCTCGGTCTTCAGCGTGGTGCTCGGCCGCGTCGAGGCGCGGGCTCCGGCCACGTCCGGGCCGGGCCGTGACGCAGCGCCGGCGTCGCCGTCGAGCGTCGCCGGCGGTACCGTGCTCTGTGTCGACAACGAGCCGGAGATCCTCGACGGCATGCAGACGTTGCTCGAGCGCTGGGGAGTCCAGGTGCTGCGCGCGGGCACGGCAGACGAGGCGCGGAGGCAGTTCTACGAGCACGCACCGGACGTCGTGCTGGCGGACTACCGGCTGGGCGAGGACAGTTGCGACGGGCTCGAGTTGCTGCAATCGCTGCGCGTGGGCGGGTCGGCGCCGGCACGCGGTGCGCTGATCACGGCCGACCACAGCGCCGCGCTCACCGAGCGCGCAAGCAACATCGGGTACAAGGTGCTCCGCAAGCCGATCAAGCCCGCGGCACTGCGTGCCCTGCTCGGCGCCCTGCTC
>DASUYI010000080.1:0-2431 GCA_036377475.1 Steroidobacteraceae bacterium
GATCGCTAGGCGGAAGGACCCTGCTGCCGTCTCGCGTGCGCCATGAGCACCGCCACCGCGCAGCTCGCGATCCGCGCGCGCACGCTGTCGGCGCGGCTGGTCAGGATCACGGGCACGCGCGCGCCGAGCACGATGCCCGCACTGTCCGCGCCGGCGAAGTACTGCAGCTGCTTGGCGAGCATGTTGCCGGCCTCGATGTTCGGCACGAGCAGGATGTCGGCGTTGCCCGCCACCGGCGACCGGATGCTCTTGGTGCGTGCCGCGACCTCGCTGATCGCATTGTCGAACGCGAGCGGGCCGTCGAGGATCCCGCCGCGGATCTGGTCGCGATCGGCCATCTTGCAGAGCGCTGCGGCGTCGAGCGTCGAACCGATGTCCGGATTGACGTTCTCGACCGCGGACAGGATGGCCATTTTCGGCAACTGCACGCCGAGGCTGCGTGCGAGGTCGATCGCGTTCTGCGCGATGTCGACCTTTTCGCTGAGCGTGGGCGCGATGTTGATCGCCGCGTCGGTGACGAACAGGATCCGGTCGTACGCCGGCACGTCCATCACGAAGACGTGGCTCACGCGTCGCTCGGTCCGCAGTCCCGTCTGCGAGGCGATCACCGCGCCCATGATCTCGTCAGTGTGCAGGCTGCCTTTCATGAGCGTCTCGACCTCGCCCGCGCGCGCGAGCGCCACGGCGGTCGCCGCCGACGCGTGGCTGTGCTCGGTGTCGACGAGCCGGTACGGCGACAAGTCGACGCCGTGCTTGAGCGCGAGCGCCTCGACGCGCGCGTGGGGCCCGACGATGATCGGCACGATCAGCTTGCGTCGCGCCGCTTCGATCGCCCCCAGCAGCGAATCCTTGTCGCAGGGGTGCGCCACGGCGCAGCTGACCGGCTCGAGCGGCTCGCAGCGCTTCAGCAGCCGTGCGAACACGTCGTTACGGCGCACGATGAACTCCGGGCGCTCGAGGTCGGCGTAGTCGGCCTTGCGCGTGGGCGCCTCGACCACGACCCGGCCGCTCAGCACGCGCTTGCCGTCGGCCTCGACGATGCAGTCGAACACGACCTGCCCGCAATCCTGGTGCTTCTCGACCGCAGTCACCGTCGCGACGACGCGATCGCCGACGCGGATGCGGCCGGCATACGCGAGGTCCTGGGAGACGATCCGCGTGCCCGGCCCCGGCAGGCGACGTTCCAGCAGTCCCGAGATGATGGCGCTCGCCGCGACGGCCTCGACGTTGAGATCGTCCGGATCGAACTCCTGGCCCTGTTCGGTGTGGAACGGCACCACGTCGCCGGAGACGAGCAGCAAGGCTTCCACTTCAGTCTGGCTGAGCGCCCGCTCGACGCTCACGGTGGCGCCGACGTTGATCTCCTTGAACGTGACGTTGCTGTAGCCGGTCATGCCGTGAGGTCGATCCAGGTGGTCTTGAGCTCGGTGTACTTGTCGAATGCGTGCAGCGACTTGTCGCGCCCGATCCCTGACTGCTTGAAGCCGCCGAAGGGCACGGTGATGTCGTCGGCATCGTAGCAGTTCACATAGACCATGCCTGCGCGCAGCGACCGCGCGATCCGGTGCGCCTTGCCGATGTCGCGGGTCCAGACCGCGGCGGCCAGGCCGTAGTCGACGGCGTTGCCGACGCGGACCGCTTCCTCGGCATCGCGGACCGTGATCGCGGCGAGCACCGGCCCGAAGATTTCCTCGCGGGCGATGCGCATGTCGTGGCGGACGTCGGCGAACACGGTCGGTTCGACGTAATAGCCGCCCGTCTCCTCGCGCGTGCGACGACCGCCCGCGAGCACGACGGCGCCCTCGCTGCGGCCGGTGTCGATGTAGCCGAGCACCGTCTTCATCTGCACGGCGTCGACGATGGCGCCGAGCCGCGTCGCCGGGTCGAGCGGATCGCCGGGCGGCATCGTGCGGCTCGCGTCGACGACCTTCTCGAGCACGCGGTCACGCACCTTCTCCTCGATCACGAGCCGCGACCCCGCGGTGCACATTTCGCCCTGGTTGAAGAAGATCGCCGCGGCGGCCGTCGCGGCCGCGCGGTCGAGGTCCGGGCAATCGGCCAGGATGATGTTCGGCGACTTGCCGCCGCACTCGAGCCACACGCGCTTCATGTTCGACCGGCCCGAGTACTGCAGCATGAGCTTGCCGGTGCGCGTCGAACCGGTGAAGCCGAGGCAGTCGACGTCCATGTGCAGCGCGAGGGCCTCGCCGGCCGTGTGGCCGAAGCCCGGCAGCACGTTGAACACGCCGTCCGGGACACCCGCCTCGGTCGCGAGCGCCGCCAGCCGGATCGCCGTGAGCGGCGACTTCTCCGACGGCTTCAGGATGAACGAGTTGCCGGCAGCGAGCGCCGGCCCGATCTTCCAGGCGGCCATGATCAGCGGAAAGTTCCACGGCACGATCGCCGCGACCACGCCGACCGGCTCGCGCGT
>DASUYI010000081.1:0-9665 GCA_036377475.1 Steroidobacteraceae bacterium
TGCTGCCGTTGTCGCTGTTCGTGTTCAAACTGGCCAAGCTGCTGCACCTCTACCGCTCGCGTGTCGGCGCGAACCTGCGCCAGACGGTGTCTGCGGCGCTGGCCGGACTGAGCCTGTCGCACACGATCGGCTCGGCCATGCTGAGCGGGCTCGTCAATCGCGACCGGCCGTTCTTCCGCACGCCCAAACGCGCGGCGCGACACGCCTGGCTGCAGGGCTTCGCCGCGGCTCGCGAGGAAGCGTTCCTGGCGTTCGGCCTCTGGTTCGCGGCATTTGCCGTGTCGCACATTCCCGAGGTGGACGGCGACCTGACCGGCCTCGTCGGCAGCCCGGACCTGTCGGTGTGGGTCGCCGTGCTGCTGATCCAGTCGATACCGTATGCCGCGGCAGTCGTGCTCTCGATCGTGAGCTGCCTCGAGCTGCCCGGCACCTGGATCGGTGAAGCGGGCACGAAGCCGGTCATGTCGACCGAACCTTCCACGATGCTCGAGCCGATGCCGGCGGATAACAATGGCGGGGCCCTCCCCGTCACCGCCAAGCTCGACTCCGTGAAGTGAACGCAATCCCGGATCCCACGTCCCCGAACCCGATCGCATCCAGCGCAGCCGAGGCGGCCCTCGATCCGCCACCGCGGCTGCGCGAGATCCCCTACAACTACACGTCGTTCTCCGATCGCGAGATCGTGATCCGGCTGCTCGGGCTCGAGGGCTGGGCTCTGCTCGACGGCCTGCGTGCCGAGCGCCGCACGGGTCGCTCGGCGCGCATGCTCTACGAGGTCCTCGGCGACATCTGGGTCGTGCGCCGCAATCCGTACCTCGAACAGGACCTGCTCGACAACCCGCGCCGGCGCGAACAGCTGGTCGAGGCGCTGCACCATCGGCTGGGCGACATCGAGAAGCGTCGCGATACGCGCGACCCGGTGCGTGACGCGAAGGTCGGCCGCCTGCTCGAAGCCGCGCGGCGTGCCGTCGCGGAATTTGCCGGTGCGTTCGCGCACGTCGAAGCGCTGCGGCGCAAGGCGCGACGCGCCTTCGCGCCCCACACGCGCGACGACAACGTATGCTTCGACGCGTTCGCGCGCGTCTCGCATGCCACCGACGCCACCGACTGGCGCGTCGAGATCCCGTTCGTCGTGCTGACGCCGGACCGCGAGGACGAGGTGCCGGGCCTGGTGCGCGCATGCATCGAGACCGGCCTCACGATCATCCCGCGCGGCGGCGGCACGGGTTACACCGGCAGCGCCGTTCCGCTCACGGCCAATGCCGCGGTGATCAACACCGAAAAGCTGGAACGGATCGATCGCGTCGAACCGCGGCCTGCGCCCGGCCTGGCCGGCCCCGTGCCGACGCTGTTCACGGAAGCCGGCGTCGTCACGCGGCGCGTCGAAGAAGCCGCACACCGTGCGGGGTTCGTGTTTGCCGTCGATCCGACGTCGGCCGACGCGTCCTGCGTCGGCGGCAACATCGCCATGAATGCCGGTGGCAAGAAGGCCGTGCTGTGGGGCACCGCGCTCGACAACCTCGCCTGGTGGCGCATGGTCACGCCCGACGGGAACTGGCTCGAGGTCACGCGCATCGGGCACAACCTCGGCAAGATCCACGACGTCGAAACCGCCGTGTTCGAGCTCGCGTGGAAGGACGGCAACCAGGCGGCCGACAGCGCGCGGGTGCTGCGCACGGAACGGCTCGAACTGCCGGGCCGGATGTTCCGCAAGGCCGGCCTCGGCAAGGACGTCACGGACAAGTTTCTCGGCGGCCTACCCGCCATCCAGAAGGAAGGCTGCGACGGCATCATCACCTCCGCGCGCTGGGTGGTGCACACGCTGCCGCCGCACACGCGCACGGTCTGCCTCGAGTTCTTCGGCCAGGCCCGCGATGCGATCCCGGCGATCGTCGAGATCCGCGACGAGCTCGCACGCCGGTCGCGCGACTGCGGCGTGCAGCTCGCGGGCCTCGAGCACCTCGACGAGCGTTACCTGAAGGCGATCGGCTACACGACCAAGTCGCGGCGCGGCGTGTTGCCGAAGATGGTGCTCGTCGGCGACATCGCGGGCGCGGACGAGGACGCGGTGGCGCGCTGCGCGTCCGAGGTCGTGCGCATCGCCAACGCACGCGACGGCGAGGGCTTCACCGCGGTCGGCGCCGAGGCGCGCAAGGGGTTCTGGCGCGACCGCAGCCGCACCGCCGCGATCGCACGGCACACCAACGCCTTCAAGCTCAACGAAGACGTGGTGATCCCGCTCGAGCGGCTCGGCGAATACACCGACGCCATCGAGCGCATCAACGTCGAGCTGTCGCTCGCGAACAAGCTCCGGCTGCTCGACGAGCTCGAGGCGTATCTGCGCGGCGAACCGCGCATCGGCAAGACCGGCGACGTCGACGTGGACCGGTTGCCACGTGAGCAGGTGCTCGCCGGCCGTATCGAGCAGGCCCTGGAGACGGTAGCTACGTGCCGGGCACGCTGGAGCTGGCTCGCGGCACACCTGGAGCGGCCATTGCGCGCGACGATCGACGATCTCCGCCGCGTCGGCCTCGAAGCAGTGGCCGAAGCAACCGTCCTGGACGGCATGCGCGACGGCGCGACATCGGTGTTCGACCGGCTGCAGGACCGCACGATCCGCGTCTCCTGGAAGCGGGAGCTGCGCACGGAGTTGCGGCGGATCTTTGCCGGTGGACCGTTCGTGCCGCTGCTCGCGGACCTCGAGGACATCCACCGGGCGGTGCTGCACGGCCGCGTGTTCGTGGCCCTGCACATGCACGCCGGCGACGGCAATGTGCACACCAACATCCCCGTCAATTCCGACGACTACGAGATGCTGCAGACGGCGAACCGCGTCGTCGCGCGGATCATGCACGTCGCGCGCAGCCTCGATGGCGTGATCTCGGGCGAGCACGGCATCGGCATCACCAAGCTCGAGTTCCTCGACGACGCGGAGATCGCGGAGTTTCGCGAGTACAAGCGCCGGATCGACCCCCGCGGGTACTTCAACGCGGGCAAGCTGCTGCCCGGCGCGGACCTGCGCAACGCCTACACGCCGAGCTTCAACCTGCTCGGCCACGAATCGCTGATCCTGCAGCAGGCCGACATCGCCAGGATCAGCGACGCGATCAAGGACTGCCTGCGCTGCGGCAAGTGCAAGCCCGTCTGCAGCACGCACGTCCCCGGGGCGAACCTGCTCTACTCGCCGCGCAACAAGATCCTGGCGACCTCGATGCTGATCGAGGCTTTTCTCTACGAGGAGCAGACGCGTCGCGGTGTCTCGCTGCAGCACTGGGACGCGTTCGGCGACGTAGCGGACCACTGCACCGTCTGTCACAAGTGCGAGACCCCCTGCCCGGTCGACATCGATTTCGGCGACGTCTCGATGGCGATGCGCGACGTGCTGCGCCGCATGGGTCACGCGCGCGCCAATCCCGCGAAGGCCGCGGCGATGTTCTTCCTCAACACGAATGACCCCGGCACGATCAGGCTCACGCGCAAGCTCATGATCGACTGGGGGTACAAAGCGCAGCGCGTGGGCGCGAGCACGCTCGGCAAGCTCGCGGCCGCGCAGACGCGCCGCCCGCCGGCGACCACGGGCGGGCCCCCGCCCCTCCGCGAGCAGGTCGTCCACTTCGTCAACAAGAAAATGCCCGGCGGCCTGCCGAAGAAGACTGCGCGGGCGCTGCTCGACCTCGAGGACCGCAACTACGTCCCGGTCCTGCGCGACCCCTCGCGTACGACGACGGAGTCGGAGGCGGTGTTCTACTTTCCGGGGTGCGGCTCGGAGCGGCTCTTCTCGCAGGTGGGGCTCGCAACCCAGGCGATGCTCTGGCACGCGGGCGTGCAGACGGTGCTGCCGCCGGGTTACCTCTGCTGCGGCTATCCACAGCGCGGCGCCGGGCAGTTCGACCAGGCCGAGAAAATCATCACCGACAACCGCGTGCTGCTGCATCGTGTCGCGAACACGCTCAACTACCTCGACATCAGGACGGTCGTGGTGAGTTGCGGCACCTGCTACGACCAGCTGCAGGCTTACGAATTCCACCAGATCTTCCCGGGCTCGCGGATTCTCGACATCCACGAATTCCTGCTCGAGAAAGGCATCCGGCTCGAGCACGCGACCGGGGTGCGCTACATGTACCACGACCCGTGCCACTCGCCGATGAAGACTCGCGAGCCGCTCGACGTGGTCAACGCGCTGCTACGCACCGGGCACGGAGACCGGGTCGAGAAGAACGAGCGGTGCTGCGGCGAGTCGGGCACGTTCGCCGTCGCCCGACCCGACATTGCGACCCAGGTCCGCTTCCGCAAGCAGCGGGAGATGCAGCAAGGCGCGGCCGGGCTGCGGGCGGACGGCTACGCGGGGCCGGTCAAGGTCCTGACGTCGTGTCCGTCGTGCCTGCAGGGGCTGTCGCGGTACGATGACGACGCCGGCACGGGCGCGGATTACATCGTCGTCGAAATGGCGCGACACATCCTCGGCCCGGAGTGGCTCGAGGGTTACGTGCGACAGGCGAACTCGGGCGGCATCGAGCGCGTGCTCGTCTAGGGCCGTGTTGACAGCCCTACGCGCGCGCCGCCGCACGGGTGGACGAACGCGGAGGACGACGCTGGGCATGCAGATTCCGGGACTCGCGGGGCGCACGCGCGATGATTTCGCGCGCCGCTGGCGGCTCGTCTTCGCCTGGCAGGTGGTCGTCCAGCTGATCGGCGCAGCCGCCGTCGTTCCGCTGGCGGGCTGGCTGCTCAATCGCATCGTCGCCCGCTCGGGTTCTCCCGTCGTCAGCAACTTCGACCTGGCGGCGTTCGTGCTCTCGCCGTGGGGCGCCGTCTTCGTGCTCGTGGCGCTGGTCGCGTCGGTCGCGTTCCACACCACGCAGTTCGCCGGCTACACCTGGATCGCCGGTCACGCGATCGCCCGCCGGCCGCTCACGCTGTGGAGCACGGTGGGGTCGGTCTGGGCGCGCATCGGGCTGCTGGTCGAGATCGGGCTGCGCATGTTCGCGCGCATGCTGCTGATCGCGCTGCCCTTCGTCGCGCTCGCCGGCCTGCTCTGGTTCACCATGCTGCGCGGGCACGACGTCAACTATTTTCTCGCGGAGCGGCCGCCCGAGTGGAAACGCGCGGTGCTCGCCGCCGGCGTGCTCGGCGCGCTCTACGTGTTTCTCGTGCTGCGCCAGTTCGCGTACTGGATCTTCACGATGCCGCTCGCGATGTTCGGCGAACGTGCGACGGCGCCGGTCGTTCTGGCCACGAGTGAGCGAATGCTGCGGGGCCGGCTGTTGCGGACGATCGCGCCGCTCGTCGGCTGGTGGGCGGGGCTCAGTGCCGTCGCGGCCGCGCTGTTCTGGCTCGGGCGCCGCGTGACCGACCTGGCGCTCGCCTGGGCAGGCATGGACGTTCACCGCGTGCTGCCGCTGGTCGCGGTGTTCCTGGCCGTGACCCTCGTGTTCGGCTTCGTCTATTCGACGTTGCAGTTCGCGGGCCACCAGTTCCTGATCACCCGGGCCTACGCGGAGCGAGAGCACGGCGCGCTGGCGCTGCCGACCGACGTGGCCGACGAAGCCGAGCAGATCGGGCGGCGCCAGGGCCAGGCCGTCACCGTGGCGCTCGTCGGCGCGACCGTGCTCGCGCTCGGGATCGGCGGAGTATTGCTCGGCAAGCTCGACCTCCGCGGCGACGTCCACGTCACGGCGCACCGTGGCGCTTCGCTGCACGCACCGGAGAACACGCTGGCCGCGTTTCGCGAGGCGCTCGCGGCCGGCGCGGACTATGTCGAACTCGACGTGCAGCGCACCCGCGACGGCCACGTCGTCGTGATCCACGACGGCGACCTCATGCGGGTCGGTGGCGATCCTCGCAAGGTCCGTGAGCTGACGCTCGCCGAGTTGCAGGCCATCGACGTCGGCGCTCGCCACGGGCCGCGGTTCGCCGGCGAGCGCGTGCCGACGCTGCGGGAAGTCATCGCACTGGCGCGGGGTGGACTCCGGCTCAACGTCGAACTCAAGTACAACGTCCCCGATCCCGGCCTCGCGCCGGCCGTCGTGGAACAGTTGCGTCGCGAACGCTTCGTCGCCGGCTCGGTGATCACCTCGCTCGACCACGCAGCCCTGCGCGAGGTCGAGCGGTTCGCGCCGGAGATCGTGACCGGACTGATCGTCACGGCCGCCGTGGGCAACGTCGTGCGGGCGGACACCGACTTCGTGAGCCTCAACTCGGCGCGCGCGGCGGCAGCGCTCGTGCGACGCGTGCACGCGGCGGGCAAGGCCGTGCACGTCTGGACCGTCAACGACGCGGACGTCATGTTGCGCATGATCGAGCGGGGAGTAGACAACGTCATCACGGACGACCCGGCGCAGCTCGTCCGGCTCATGCGCCAGCGCAACGGCCTTTCGACGCCCGAAAAGCTGGGCCTCGGGCTGCGCGTGCTGTTCATCGACGCGCCGCCGGAACTGGAAGACGCGCGCGCGGTCCCTGCGCTATGACCGATCGGCCTGCAGCGGAGGATTTCCCGGCGCCCGACCTCGTGACGGACGCCTTCGACGGCCCGATCGACGTGGTCGGCGACGTGCACGGCGAGAGCGACGCACTCGAGGATTTGCTGCGCGCCCTCGGCTACGCCGGTCGTGGCGAGCACCCGCAGGCGCGGCGACTGGTGTTCATCGGCGACTTGTGCGACCGCGGACCCGACAGTCCCGCCGTGATCCGGCGCGTGCGCGAGATGGTCGCCGAGGGCACGGCGCAGTGCCTGCTCGGCAACCACGAACTCAACGCGCTCCGCGGCGTGCGCAAGGAGGCCAACGGCTGGTTCTTCGAGGACGACCACGACCGGCAACGCGGCCTGTACCTCGGGTCGCGGCCGGTCGGCGACGACGCCGCGCGACGTGAGGTGCTGCGCTTTTTCGCGAGCCTGCCGCTGGTGCTCGAACGCCCTGACCTGCGTCTCGTGCACGCCTGCTGGGACGACGAGCGCATCGAGGAGTTGCGGAGCGGGCACCGCCCGGCGAGCGCCGTCGAGTTGTACCGCCTCTACGCGCAGCGCTCGGACGATCGTGCGCGGGCGCTCGGCCGCTTCGAGGAGGTGCGGCATTTGCTCGAGCGCTACGGCGCTCGGCTGCGCGATCCCACGGCGTCGGTGCCGATGCTCGAGGCGCTTGCCGAGCACGACGTCGATTATCAGATGTCGAATCCGGTGCGCGTGCTGACGTCGGGCGTCGAGCACCGCGCGGCGGCGCCGTTCTACCTGGCCGGCAAGTGGCGCATGGTCGAGCGCGGCGAGTGGTGGCGGTCGTATCGCGACGCGACGCCGGTCGTGTTCGGCCACTACTGGCGCTGGCCGACACCGGATACCGGCGAACGCATGGGCGCGCATGCACGCGACCCGTTCCCGGACCGCGACGCCCACGAGTGGCTCGGCGCCGCCGACACGGCGTTCTGCAACGACTACTGTGTCGGCGCGCGTTTTGCCGAGCGCGTGGGCTGGCCCGGCGAGCCGTTCCGCAGCCGGCTCGGCGCCGTGCGCTGGCCCGAGCGCGAACTGCTGTTCGACGACGGTCGGGGCGCCGAACTCGCGAGCCGACACACGCCGGCGGCGACGCTCAGAACGCGAGGCTGACGCCGAGTTGCCCTTCGGTCTGGAAGAACGTGCTGCCCGACGACCGGACGAGGCAGCTCGCCTGCTCCGCAGTGCTGAGGCAGAAGAGGTCGGTGTCGGAATCGACGAACGTCAAGTAGCCGCGCAGGCCGAGCACGACGCTGAATCGCTCGCTGACGGGAAAGCGGAAACCGCCGCCGAGGCTCCCCGAGAACTTGGTCTCCGAGTCGTAGTTGCCTCGCGTCGGCTCGAGGAACGTCGCACCGAGCGTGAACGACAGGTACGGCACGTAGAACTTGTCCTGCGGGAAGAACGCCGTGCCGCCGAGCTGCAGGTAGTCGATCCGCACGTCGAGGCCGTCGACCGCAGGGTCGTCGGAATCGAAGCTCGTCTCCTGGCTGGAATAGAGCAGCTCGTAGAACCCGTTCTCGTGGGCATACAGCCCCAAATCGAGGCCGAAGCTCGCGCCGTTGTCGAGATCCACGGAGTCCTCGTCGCCGGTCTCCTCGTCCACGACGTCGAAGCCGCCGCCGATGCGACCGCCGACGAACGGCGTGACCTCGAAACGTGGCGGCTCGGCCTGCGCCGCAGCGGCCAGCAGCGTGAACGCCAGCCCCAGCGCACGCGCGGAAGTTGCGGAACTCGGTTTCATGAAAACTCCGACAAGGGTTGAGGTCGCATTCTAATCCGCAGGCTTCGACCGCCGCTCGCAGCGCATGCCTCGGGGCGGCCGACTGATACACTTCCATGACAGCCGCACGTTGGAGGCTTCATGAGCGACTTGCAGCACACGCTGGGCGATCTGCGCCGCGAACTCAAAGAGGCCGGGGAACTCGCGCCCGAAGATCGGGCGTTGCTCGAGTCGACGATGCACGACATCCAGCACCTCCTCGGGCGGGACGCCGCCGTCAAGTCCGAGGCGGAGCCGGCGCCAGGGGAAGTGCTCGAGGGTGCCGCCGTGCGGCTCGAAGCGGAGCATCCCGGCGTGGCGGGCGCAGTTCGCGCCCTGGTCGACGCGCTGGCCAAGGCCGGTATCTGACGCGCAGAAATCGCTGATTTGCAAGCGATTTTGGCGCATCGGCCGCGGCGTTGAGCCCGCGGATTTGATATGATCGCGCATTCTTCCATCGCACCAGATTCGACCGTGGCCGCCGAAACCCAAGACGAAGCCCATCCTTTCGAAGAAGCCTTCGGTCGTGCCGTCGACCTCGGCAACCAGATCGCCGACAACGACGACAAGGCCGACCTCTGGGACATCGCCGACGGTCTGCTCGCCGGAGCCGTGCAGTACTGGCTCTACACGCGACAACCGTGTGGCGACCCCCGTTGCGAGGATTGCCTTGCGGTCGGCACGGCCGAGGCGCGCCTGGCCGAGTTGCGACGGCTGATCGACGAGTTCTCGGAAGAGAGCCAGTACTTCCACTCGCCGACCGACTCCAACGTCGGCCGCGCCTGAACCGCGCGCGTAATCGCGCGCACTCCGCACAAAGACGCACTGACCGCGACCGCCCGTGGCGCGACGATCGAACCCTCGTCATGTAGGGGTCGTCGTCATGCGGTCCACGCGCGGGTGCCGAAGCCTCAACGAACCACGGTCACGACTCGTCCCGTTCATGGCAGCGGCGACGCTGCTGCTCGGTCCGTCGCCGGGCGAGACGTCGGTGGCCCGCACACCCACGGGCGGCGGTGGCGCGGTCGTGCTCGAACCGGTGCCCGCGCGCGAATCGCCGCGGACATGGCGGCGCGTCGTGTTCACCTGCACGTCGCCCGGGCTCGTCGAGTTCTCCGACCGTCCCTGTGGTCCATTGCCCGTGCTGCACGAGGTGAAGCTTCACGCGCCTGCCCCCGGGGCGGTGGCGAGTGGTGCGCCGGCCACCGTCGTCCCACCCGCGCCGGCTGCCTCGACTCGCCCCGCCGCGGCGAACCTCAGCGAAGACGGGCGTGCGAGCGAGGCCGAACGCCGCGAGCAGATCGTTGCCACCGGCTACCTGGCGCTGGCCCGGCGGTTCGGCGGCGATCGGATGGGGGAGCACCACCTGACTTTGGAAGACACGATCGACAATCTCGGGCGGACGGTGCTGGGCTCCAG
>DASUYI010000082.1:0-2509 GCA_036377475.1 Steroidobacteraceae bacterium
ACCGCGGACTACTGGGAGCGGGCGGACCTGCGCGTGACGCACACGCAGTTCCTGCAGGAGCTGAAGCGCGGCGACCGACTGATCGCGGGCCGCATCGACTCACGCTACATCGGTCCGTCCGTGAACCCGCTCGCGGGCGAAATGGATTACGACCCGTTCTTCCCGGCGATCGGCCCCGCGTACACGTCGGCGTTCCTGAGCTACCTGCACGACGAGCTCGCGTTCGGGCGCGACGAGGAATACCAGGTCTCGGCGTTCGACATCGAGTGGAGCTGGGAGCACGAACAGCCGGGCAACGCCGGGTGGATGTCGCCCGTCCCGAACACGGTGCCGGACCTCGCGCTCGCGATGACGATGAACCCCGGCCTGCACCTGCTGGTGCAGCAGGGCTGGTACGACCTCGCGACGCCGTTCCTCGCGATGAAGATGGACCTGGAACACCTCGACGTCACGCCGGAGGCGCGCAATCGCATCCACGTGAAGTACTACGACGCGGGCCACATGATGTACGTCCACGGCCCGTCGATGCAGAAGTTCCGCGACGACCTCGTCGGGTTCATCCGCGAGACGGACCGGTTGTAGCTGCGCCCGATCGACGGGATTCGTGCAGGCGGGTGGCCAGGCGTCGCGTATCGAGAGTGAGTGTCAGCTACGAAATCCCTCGACGTGCTGCTTGCCCGCGTCGCCGATTTCATCCCAGGGGGCTTTCGAGCCCACCCAGATGTGGTGGAGGACCTTGAGCGCTTCGCCGCCCTGGGTGATGGAGCCTGCCGGCGCGAACATCCTCGTCGCGTCGTTCTCACCGGGCACGGGTGAGCCGCAGACGCTGCAGAACCAGGTTTGCCACTCGGTGCCCGGCTTCTTCCAGGTTGCAATCAGTTCCTGGCCTCGGACCCACCGGAATTGCTCTTTCGGAAACACGACCACCGCGATGCCGTTGCTGCCGGTGTTCCGGCGACAGATCGAACAATGGCACATGAAAATGCCTGGCAGGTCGGCATCGATCTCGAATTGAACCGCGCCGCAATTGCATTCGCCTCTGGCCATTCGATCGTCTCCTCCTCGCTTCCGGCCGGATCCTAACGCAGCTCGAGCATCGTGGCGCGATCGGCGGGTTCGGCTCCACCGTGGCCGGTTCAGCACAACTCCGCGAGCAGGACGTTCGCGGCGCCGCCGAACTGCGCGAGTTGCGCGAGCAGCAGTTCTGCGCAGGCCACGGCGTCGGCGGCCGCGGAGTGGTTCGCGTGCTCGGGCAGGCCGCGACGCCGGCGGCACGCGTCGAGCGAAAGGTCGTCGTGCTGTTCCCGGGCCTGAACGCCGCCGGCCGCGAGCAGGCGCCGTTCGATCGACATCGTGTCGAGAAACGGGTTCGGCACCGGCACGCCGCCGAGCCCGCGCAGCATTCGGCCGAGGAACGCGCGTTCGATCGGGGCCGCGTGTGCGACCACGACACGACCCGCAAGGTCCGGCAGCAGCGTCTCGGCCAGCGTTCCGGCGTCGACGGCGTCGACCAGGTCGCTGTCGAGGATGCCGTGGATGACGGCGCTCTGCCCGACGCCTTCGGGGCGGTGCGTGCGCACGTGCATCTCGCGCGCGCTCGCGAGGACGATCCGGTCGCCGGCGATGCGGACCCAGCCGGCCGCGATCACGTGGTCGCGTTGCGAGTCGAGCCCGGTCGTCTCGAAATCGAGCGCGATGAATTCGAGCTCGCAAACGCGGGCCCTGGGCGACGGCAGCGAGACCTGTTGCAGGAGTCGTTGCTGCAGCGGCAGCCGGCTGGCGCGCCGGGCACGGGCCAGCCGTACGCGCTGCCAGACGTTCACGTTGGGAAATCCAGCAGCAGCCCGCGCTGCGCCTCGCGGATGACGAGGAACGTGTCCTTGAGCGCTGCGCGTTCGACATGCCCGAGCATGGTCGGGTCGAGGTGGTTGTGCGGCGACTCGCCGCGCCGCACCTGTTCGGCGTGCAGCCGCACGCGAAGTCCGGAGAGCAGGTCGTGCGCGCCGGCGAGCCCGTCGGCGTCGGCGCGACTCAGCCGGTTGGCCTCGACCAGCGTCGCGATGCGGGCCTGCGTGCCCGGCGCGGCGATGCCGGCCTGCAGCGCCCGCACGCGGACGAGGTCGGTCAACGGCATCAGGCTGCTGGCCTTGAGGTCGAGCGTCTCGCGGTGCTCGCCTCGACTCTCGAGCACGAAGCGACGGAAGAAGCCGAGCGGCACGTCGTAGCGGGCGGCCTGGCGGGCGAGCGCCGTGAGGAACACGCTCTTGCCCGGACCGCTGCCGGTCGCCGCGAGCGCCTCGCCGAGTTGCGTGCCCAGCGCGAGATCGCCGTGCACGGTGCGCAGGTCGAAAAAGATGCTGGCGCGCAGCACGGCTTCCGGGTCGGGCAGCGACGCCCAGTGGCGAAAATGCGCGAGCCAACCCGCGACAGGTTGTCGCCACTCGTCCGTCGTCGCCATCACGCCACCCGGGCAGTACGGATAGCCGCAGGCGTCGAGCCCGTCGCAGAC
>DASUYI010000083.1:0-3432 GCA_036377475.1 Steroidobacteraceae bacterium
CCGCGGCGCGCGCCTTGCGCTGCGCCTCGGCGTCGCCCCACCCGGTCATCGCGACGATCGTGATGTCCTTGCCCCACGGCTGGCCGCGGATCCGGCGGCATACTTCGTAGCCGCTCAGCGTCGGCAGTCCGATGTCGAGCAGCACGAGTTGGGGCCTGAATTCCCCGGCCGCCACCACGGCCGCGCCGCCGTCGTGCACCGTTTGCACGCGGTGCCCCAGCCGTGACAGCAACTCGGCAATCGTCTCGGCACCGTCACGGTGATCCTCGACCACCAGGATTCGCAGCGGGGCGGTCGTCGACGTGGGAAGGCTCGACGGCGGTTCGTCCACCGCAGCGCGTGACGTCGCTGCCGGGAGGCCGGACAGCGGCAGCGTCACGGTGAAGGTGCTCCCCTTTCCCAGTCCGGGGCTTTGCGCCGCCACGCGGCCGCCGTGCAGTTCGACGAGGTGCTTGACCAGCGACAGCCCGATGCCGAGGCCGCCGCGCGAGCGCGTAATGGTGCTATCCACCTGCGAGAACATCAGAAAGACGCGGTCCAGGTGCTCGGACGCGAGGCCGATGCCGTCATCCTTGACGGCGACGCTGACTTCGCGGTCGCGGACCTGCGCGACGACTTCGACGTGACCCCCGGGCTCGGTGTACTTGGCGGCATTGGTCAGCAGGTTCACGAAAATCTGCGAAAGCCGCGTCACGTCGGCGTCCAGCGGCATCGAGCTGTCGGGCACGGCCAGCCGCAGGTCGTGCTTGTTCTCGACGAAGTGCGGGCGAGTCGCCTCGATCGCGAGTTCGAGCACGCGGCGCAGGTCGACCGGCTCCTTGCGCAGCTCGATGCGCCCGCGATTGATCCGGCTGACGTCCATCAGGTCGTCGATCAGTCGTGCCATCACGCCGATCTGCCGGGCGATGATGGCACGGGCGCGCTGCGAGTCCGCTTCACCGGTGTTCGGCAATTGCAGTATCTGTACGGCGTTGCGCACCGGGGCGAGCGGGTTGCGCAGCTCGTGCGCGAGCGTGGCGATGAACTCGTCCTTGCGGCGGTCGGCCTCGCGCAGCTCCGCCTCGAGTTCGCGCAATGCCCGCGTGCGCTCCGACACGAGCCGGTCCAGGTTCTGGTTCAGCACGTGCAGCTCGTGCTCCGCGCGGCGACGTTCCGCGACCTCTGCGAGCAGCGCCCGGTTGACGATCGAGAGTTCGCGGGTCTTGCGGTGCAGCTCTGCGAACACGGCCACCTTCGAGCGCAGCACCGCCGCATTGACCGGCTTGACGAGGTAATCGACGGCGCCGCTGCCGTAACCCTCGAGCACGTGCTGGTCTTCGTTGTAATACGCGGTCAGGAAGATGATCGGGATCCGCGCGGTCTTGCGGCGGCTCTTGATCGTCTGCGCAAGTTCAAAGCCCGTCATGCCGGGCATCCGGATGTCGAGGATCAGCAGCGCGAACTCTTCCGCCACGAGCGCGAGCAGGGCTTCGTCGGCCGACTGCGCCCGCACGAGCCGGTAGCCGGGCGAGTCGAGCACCGTCTCCAGCACCGTCAGGTTCTTGGGCTCGTCGTCGACGATCAGGATGTTGATCGGCGCCCCCAGCAGCGCCGACGCATCGGTCGGCGCCGCCCGTGCGGCACCGTCGAGGTCCGTCCCCAACGCCGCGACCGGCGCCGTGGCAGCGGCGGTCGCGACCAGGACGTCGGGCGGAGGGCGCGTGGGCGTGTTCATCGGAACAGCCAGACCCGCATCAACGAGAGCAACTGATCGGTGTTGACGGGCTTGGCGATGTAATCGCTCGCGCCCGCATCGAGACACTTCTCGCGGTCGCCCTTCATCGCCTTTGCGGTCAGCGCGAGGATCGGCAGCGTGCGGAAGCGCGGGATCCGGCGAATCTCGCGCATCGTCGCGTAGCCATCCATGTCGGGCATCATGATGTCCATCAGCACCACGCTGATGTCGGGCGTGGCCTCGATCAGCTCGATCGCCTGGCGTCCGTTCGTGGCGCTGACCACCTCCATGTCGTGGTTTTCGAGCACCGAGGTCAGCGCAAAGATGTTGCGCGCATCGTCGTCCACGACGAGCACCTTGCGGCCGTTGAGGACTTCATTGCCGCCGTGCAGTCGCTCCAGCATGCGCTGCTTTTCGGGCGGCAGGTCGGTCACGACGCGATGCAGGAACAGCGCCGTCTCGTCGAGCAGCCGCTCGGGCGACTGCACGTCCTTGAGCACGATGCTCTTCGCCATCCCCTTGAGCCGTGCAAGCTCGTCCTCGGACAGGTCCTGCCCCGTGAACACGACGACCGGGACGTCGGGCACGGTCGAATCCGCGCGCATGCGGTCGAGCAGCTCGAGGCCGCTCACGTCCGGCAGCCGCAGGTCGAGCACGACGCAGTCGAAGTGCTGCGAACGCAACGCCGCCAGCGCCGATTCGCCGTCGTCCACGGCCACGGTCTCGATGTCGTCGTGGTGCAGCAGTTCGACCACCGATGCACGCTCGATCGCGTTGTCCTCGACCACCAGCAGCCGCTTGGTGTGCGCGGCCGTGAACTCCCTGATGCGGTCGAACGCCGCCTCCAGCGAATCGGTGGTCGGCTCCTTGATCACGTAGGCGAACGCGCCGCGGGCGAGCCCGTGCTGGCGCTCCTCCTCGAGCGTGACGATCTGGACCGGGATGTGCCGGGTCGCCGGGTCCAGCTTGAGCTGGTTCAGCACCGTCCAGCCGAGCATGTCGGGCAGGAAGATGTCGAGCGAGATGGCGCTCGGCCGGAACTGGCGCGCCAGCGCGAGGCCGTGCGTTCCCTTGTTCGCGACGATGCCCTTGAAGCCGTGGTCGCGCGCGAGGCCGAGCAGGATGCGCGCGTAGTGCGGGTCGTCCTCGATGATCAGGAACACCGGTTCGCCGGCCACGATCGCCTCCCGATCGTCGGCCACCTGCTCCTCGCGTGCGATTGCCAGGATCGGCCGGTCGCCGCGCGCCGCGATCGGGACGGCCTCCGCCGCCCGCGCCGCCGGGGAGACGACCGTCGCGCCGCCGTAGTGCAGCGGCAGGTAGAGCGTGAAGACGCTGCCTTCGCCGGGCACGCTCGACAGCTTGATCTCGCCGCCGAGCAGCACCGCGAGTTCGCGGCTGATCGCGAGGCCCAGGCCCGTGCCGCCGTACTTGCGCGACGTGCCGGCGTCGGCCTGCTGGAACGCCTCGAAGATGAGCCGCTGCTTCTCGGGCGCGACACCGATGCCGGTGTCCTCGACCCGGAAGGCCACCACCTGCTGCGCGCTGTTGAGCACGACGTGATCGGCGCTCCATCCCTTGGTGGCGATGCCGACACTGACGTGCACGTGCCCGTGCGAGGTGAACTTGACCGCGTTCGACAGCAGGTTCTTCAGGATCTGCTGCAGCCGCTTGGGGTCGCTGGTGAAGGTGCGCGGCAGCCGGCTGTCGATCTCGAC
>DASUYI010000084.1:0-10346 GCA_036377475.1 Steroidobacteraceae bacterium
ACGCTCTTCCTCGTCGGCGATCCGATGCAGTCGATCTACCGGCTCCGCAACGCCGAGGTCGGGCTGTTCCTCGACGTCCGCGACCATGGGCTCGGCCACGTTCGGCTCGAGCCGCTCACGTTGCGCGTGAACTTCCGTTCCACCCGGCCGGTCGTCGATTGGGTCAACCGCTGCTTCACTGATGTGCTGCCGGCGCGCGACGACGTGCTGCGCGGCGCGGTGCGGTTCTCCGAGAGCGTGGCCGCGCCGGACGCCGTGGACGGTGGCGGGGTGCACGTGCACGCGTTCCTGCGCAGCAGCCACCGCTTCGAGGCGCGGACCGTCGCCGACATCGTCGAGCGGCGGCTCGCGGCCAGTGCGCAGGGACGGATTGCAATCCTCGTGCAGGGCCGCGGCCACCTGATCGACATCGTCGACGAGTTGTCGCGCCGCGGCATCGCGTTCCAGGCCACCGACATCGACCCGCTCGGCGCCCGCCCGGCCGTGCTCGACCTGCTCGCGCTGACGCGTGCGCTCGCACACGCCGGCGACCGCGCGGCGTGGCTCGGCGTGCTGCGCGCGCCCTGGTGCGGCCTGAGGCTCGAGGACCTGCAGGTGCTGCTCGGTGACGACCGTCACGCGGCCGTGCCGCGACTGTTGCAGGATCGTTCGCGTCGCGAACGGCTCGATCCGTCGGCACGGTCGCGGCTCGAGCGCTGCGTGCCCGTGCTCGAAGAGGCGTCGCGGGAACGCCGCCGCCTGGGCTTGCGCGATGCGGTCGCGCGCGCCTGGCATGCGCTCGGCGGACCCGCGCTGGTCGCGAGCGAACGCGAACTCGACGAGGCGCTGGCCTATCTCGATGCACTCGGCGACGTCGAGGGGCAATCACCGGGCGCGCCGGTCGACCTCACGTTGCTGACCGAAGCGTTGCAGCAGCTCTATGCGCCGACGCGGGCGCGCCCGGACACGCGCGTCGAGTTGCTCACGATCCACAAGTCGAAGGGCCTGCAGTTCGACACGGTGATCGTGCCGGGCCTCGAGCGGGTGGGTCGTTCGGATTCACCGCCGCTGTTGCGCTGGCTCAAGGTGCCGGGACAGGGCGCGCATCGGCTCATCGTCGCGCCGATCTCGGCGACAGGCGCGGACGAGCGCAACCCGTTGCACGCGTGGCTCGGCCGCATCGAGCGCGACAAGCTGCTGCAGGAGAAACGGCGGCTGCTGTACGTCGCGGCGACGCGCGCGGAGCACTCGTTGCACCTGCTCGGTACGTGCGCCGTCGAAACCGACGAGGCGACGCAAGTGCATTCGGTGCGGGCACCGAAGCAGGCGTGTGCGCTCGGGTTGCTGTGGGACGTGCCGGCAATCCGCGGCGAGTTCGAGAGGCGCCTCGTCGACGTCGACGCCATTGCGGCCGATCCAGGGTTCCAGGTCGCCCGCGACCCCATCGTCGTGCGCGTGCCCGACGGTTGGGCACCGCCTGCGCCGCCGCAGGCGCCGCCCGTGTCCGTGCGGGGCCTGGTACGCAGCGTTGCCGCAGCGACGGTCGAGTTCGACTGGGCCACCGAGACGGCGCGACACGTCGGCACCGTCGTGCATCGCGAGCTGCAGCGGCTTGCGCGCGAGGGTTGTGGCCTGCCGCCACCGGGTGCGGCGGCGCAACCACTGCTCGCGCGGTATGCAGCCGAACTCGCCGAACTGGGCGTGCCGCGCGATCGCCGCCAGGCCGCCGCGGAGCGCGTGATCGCGGCCGTACGACACACCGTCGCGGACGAGCGTGGTCGCTGGTTGCTGGCCGGGCCGCACCGCGACGCCCAGTCGGAGCTCGGCCTGACCGGTCGCATCGGCAGCGACGTCGTGAGCATCGTGATCGACCGGACGTTCGTCGACGAATCGGGCGTGCGCTGGATCGTCGACTACAAGACGAGCGCGCACGAAGGCGCCGACCTCGAGGCGTTCCTCGACAACGAGCGCGAGCGCTACCGGCCGCAGCTCGAGCGTTACGCGAGCCTGCTGCGACCGCTCGGTGCGGAGCCGATCCGCCTGGGACTGTACTTCCCGCTGCTGTCCGCGTGGCGCGAGTGGGACCCGGCGGAGACGGTGGCTAGTGGCTAGTGGCTGGTAAGAGGGCCAGCGCCGCTGGCCTTCTTGGTCTTACTAGCCACAAGACACTAGACACTAGACACCTTTCTCACAATGTGCCGCCGACGCTGAACTGCCGCCGTCCTGCGGCATCGGCGGGGCCGAGCAACTGCAGCGACTGCTGCATGGCCGGCGACACCGGCCCGCGCGGCGCGAGCGTGCCTTCGAGCGAGAAGTTGCGATCCCGGCTCACCGTGATCTGTGCATCGACTGAATACGGTCCCTCCGTGTCACGGACTTGCGCGGTGAGGTTGCCCGGGTCCTGCGGCAGGGACAGCGACGGTTCCGGCTGCGGATGCGGAAACACCGTGCGGAAGCTGCCGAGCGGCGCGTTGCGCGGCGGCGGCGTCACGAGTCCGTCGATGTCGAGCGATCCGCGCAAGGCGACCGCGCGTCGCTGCTGCACGTGCACCTCCGCGAACGATCCCGAGGCACGACCGCGCCAGCCCTTGGGCATGCCGAGCGGCAAGGCGTCGAGCGCCTCGATCGGCAATGCGAACTTGACGTCCGCGAGGCGCACGTCGTCGCCGCTGAACGACGTCGCGAAGCGGGTGTCGAGCGAACCGTCGGGTCGCGTCAGCGTCGCGTGACCCGCCAGCCGACCGCCGAGCAATTCCCGCGGTGCGAGTCGCCAGCGCAGGTCGCCCAGCGGGGCGCCGCGCCACGCGAGCGCCTGCGCCGTACCGGACCAGACCGAGCCGCCGTATCCCGTGGCGGTGAGTCCGGAGCGTGCCAGGACGCCGGAGAGCACATTGGCGGGCAGCGTCGCCAGTGCGAACGCGAGCAGCGCGAGAATGCCCAGCGCGACCAGCCAGCCGGTGCGGTGCTTCACGATGGAGGGCGTCCTGCGCGGAGCGCGACGACGGTCGTCAGCCCGTCGCGCCGGCTTGCGTGAGGCTCAGGGTCACGTTGACGAGTCCGGGCCCGGCCGCGTCGATCGTCGCGGCCTCGATGCCGACGCCGTGCTGCTGCTGCAGGCTGGCGAGCCAGGTGACGAGCGTGTCGAACGGTGCGGCCTCCAGGCGCAGGCGCAAACCCGAGTTGCCGCTCGGGCTCTGGTCGCGCAGCGCCGTGCCGAGACCCGCCTCGCGGGCCGTGCGGTCGACGACCACGACCAGCGATTCGCCACTGCGTGATTGGGTCATGCCCGCCGCGGCCATCGCGTGCGGCGCCTGCGCGCGCATCCACGCGAGGTCGGCCGACTTTTGCTCGACGCGCGACGCCATCTTCGAAGTGGTGGTCGTGAAGGGCAGCACGAGCACCAGGTAAAGCAGTGCGATTGCGGCGAGCGCACCCGCGCCGTAGACCAGGTTGCGCTCGCGCACGCTGAGGTTCGCGAGCCATTCGCGCAGCGCATCGAGGTTCATGCCGCCCCCAGGCGCACGTGCAGGCGCCCTTCGACCTGCTGGTCGCGCGGATTGGTGGACTGCAGTTCAACGGTCGCGCCACGGCTGCTCATGGTCTGGCGGATGCCATCGAGCGTCTCGATCGTCGGCGCGACGACCCGCAACTCGAGCACGCCGCCGCGGTAATTCATGCCTTCGATGCGCGTCGCGGGCGACTGTGCTACCGCCTGCGCGAGCAGCGACACGGCGGGCAGCAGCGCACCGGCGCCGCCCCCGGCGCGGGCGAGGACGCCCTGCACCTGCGCGCGCGGGTCGACCATCGGCTGGCCCGGCAGGATCGATTCGAACGCCTGCGCGATCTCGGCGTTCAGTCGCTTCTCGGCCTGGTGCAGTTGCCACAGCTTCAGGCCCTGTGCGCCGACGAAGACGAGCAGGGTCGCTGCGGCGAGTGCAGCCGGCAGTCGCCACTGCCTGAGCTGGGAGCCGAACGAGGAGGGCGGTGCGTAGGCGCCCTGCAACAGATTCACGGCCCTTGCAGTCGGCAGCTGTGCCGCCAGCAACGGCAGGATCCCGTCCGGCAGCAGCTTGACCTGCAGCGTGGCGGTGCGCTCGCGCAGGCCTTCCACGAGATCCCTGTTCGATTCGTAGTCCGCGGTGCCCACGTAGAACGTGACGTGCTCACCGGCCTCGCTCGACGACGGCGCGAGCGTGAGTTCGAGGGCGGTCGCGAGCGACAGTGCGTCGAGCGCATAGGCGACCGCGCCGGGCCGCTTCACGTGCAGCGTGCCTTCGTCGAGCACGAGCACCGTGGCGTTCGGCGCCGCCGGGATCAGCGACGATTCGGCGTAGGCGGCGTCGGGATGGATGCCCGCCGCGTCCCAGGTGGCCTGCCAGCGATCGAGCACGCTGCGCGAGACGATCGCGACCGGCGTGGCGCTCGCGGATGGGTTGCGTGGGCCGACCGCGAAGTGGAGGTTCTCGAGGTCGGAGGCGAGTTGCTCCTCGAGCGCGAACGGCACGGCTTGCGCGATGCGCGCCGCACCGCGCACGGGCGGCAGGTCGGGCTCGGCGAGCGTGACCTCGGCCGCGGGCAGGATGACCACCGTGCGGCGGCCCTGCGCGAGGACGAGAGCGTCGGAAATCGGGCCGTTGAGGACGGAGCCGGAGCGGGCGCCGTTGCTGTCGATGATGAACCAGGACGCCGGTGCGTCTTCGGTCGACCGGAGTCGGATCACCAGGGTTTCTGTCATACGGTCATTCGGCTCCGAAACTGCGCAGCAAGGGCTTGATCGTGCCGGCGCCCCCACGCGCGAGCAGACTGTACAGGGTGAACTGGGTAGTGCCAATAGTGACCCACACCGTCGCTCGGAAATATGAACTCGATTCGCCGATCGTGTCCTTGACCTGGTCGTAACCGGCCTGGCCGAGCGTGCCGCGGATGTCCTCGACCGTCGGGAAACACGCCTCCTTGCGACGCGTCGCGAGGTCCTGCGGGTTGAGGCTGAACTGGCGCTGGGTTTCCGAAAGCGAATCGAGCACGACGCCCGAAGCGGTGCAGACGTTGAGCTTGGTGCCCCCTGGCAGCGCGGTGACGTACGGCTGCAGGCGCCGATATCGCTCGATGCCGAACTCGGGCAGCACCAGCAGTTCGCTCGCGCGCGTGATCGGCATGTTGGCGGTCAGGTGCGGCGGGTCCATGCCCGTGTAGATCGCGTCCTCGGCGCCATCGGGAAAGCCCGGGTTGACGTCGGCGTCGATCCAGTCGGCGATCGCGACCGCCCACGTCGGTTCGAGCTCGACCATCGACAGGATCCGCTCGAACTGCTTGATCGCCGGTTCGTTCGGCGTGCCGTCGGAGAAGACGAGGTTGTTGAGGTTGAAGCGACCCTGCAGGTCTTCGAGCCGGCCCTCGACCGTGCCGACCCCTTCGTCGATCGGCAGCGGCGGCATCTGCTGCGCCCAGGCCTCGCCGAAGTGGTCCTGCTGCGAATCCTGCGCGTCCTTGCGCAGGAAATCGGCCGCCCACGCCTCGGCGCCGAGCGCGACCTCGAAGCCCTGGTCCAACGCGAAGAGGTTGGCGCTGCGACGCTGGTCGACCATGCCGCGGAACGTCACGTTGATCGCGAGAATCGTCGCGAGTGCGACGATCAGCACCGCGGTTATCAGCGCGACGCCGCGCTGCCGGCGTGCGCCTGCGCTGGATCCAGCGGCGCGCATCAGCCGGACACCTCGACGAGGCGGCGGATCACGCCCCAGTCGTCGAGCTCGAGCGTGACTTCGACTGCGGCGGGCCGTGCGCGCTCCTGCTCGAGCGGGCTCTGCCCCTGGAGCACTGGCCAGCGATCGACCCATTCCCGTGCGGGCGTCAGGAAGCGGAACGTCACGCTGCGGACGCCCTTGAGCAGGTTGTGGCGGGTCGGCTCGGCGGTCTGCGTGCGATCGAGCACGCGCCAGTAATCGCGCCAGAGTCCGTCCTGGTCGAGCCGGTAGGCCACGCGCTGCAAAGTCGGCCGCGGCAGTCCGGCCGTGTTGGACCATCCGGCGCGTGTGAACTCGAGCTTGTACTCGACCGAGTCGCCCGCGAGTACCGCGGGGACCCGCTGGTCGCCGATCGGCTCGCGGATCGGGCGCGGCTCGATCTGCGTGAGGTCCTGCGCGATCATCTGGACGGCGCGCTGCACCTCGCGCACGCGCTCGAGCCGCTGCTGCTGGTATTCGGCCTGTCGTTGCAGCTGTGTGTAGCCGGTCATCGACATCACGCCGACGATCGCGAAGATCGCGATCGCGACGAGCACCTCGAGCAACGTGAAACCGGCGCTGCGAGCGCGACGCGGCACAGTCATTCCTCGTCCCCCGGTTCCGCCGGCTCGTCCGCGGGTTCCTCGGGCGGCGGGTTCGGCTGCGCGGGTCGGTTGGGCCGACCGCCGTTACCGTTGTCGTTGTCGTCGTCGTCGCCCGCGCCTTCGTCGTCGCCGCCGCTGCCCGGTGCGCCCGAACCGGCCCACACCACGGAGCCGCCGCTCGCGGTGCTGATCGCGGTGCCGTAGAACCCGGACAGCGTCGCGAGCGAAGACGTTTCGGGCGAGGAGGCGAGCGCCACCGTGACGTCCATGCGACGCAGCGAGCGCACTTCGGTCTGCGTGACACGTAGTGTCCAGCGCCAGCGCTCGTTCGCGAAATCGACCTCGCCTTTAGTCTCGGCGACGTCGGGCGCCGAGGCTTGCAGCCGACGCTCCGTGAGCAGGTTCATCGCGACCCAGTGCGCGAGCGTCTTCTCACGCAGGTAGGTGCCGTTGCGAGTCGCCTGGTTCACGGCGGTGATTGCACCGAGCATGCCCAACGCGACGATCACGAGCGCTGCGAGCACTTCGATCAGCGTGAAGCCCGGGGACACTCCTGATTTCCGGACTTTCGGAAATCCGGAGTGTCCCCATTTTCGAGACTGGGCCACCGGAAATTCGGAGTGTCCCCTTTTCACGGGCGTCGCTCCCGGGCGTCGTCGTGCAATTCGATGCGGCCGTCCACGGTCCCGCTCACGCGACGCTGCTCATCGGTGCCGTCGCGTGTGAACACGACGTCGAACGGGACGATCTCGCCCGACGCCTGCAGGATGACGTGCGGGTAGATCGGATCGCGCTCCGTCGCCGGCTGGCGCGGCTTCAACTGCACGTCGCGATCCTCGAGCCGCAGGCGCAGGCGCAGTCCCGCCGGCAGCGTGCGCTCCCGCAGCAGTGGATCGCCAAGCACCCCGCGCCAGCGCTCGTTGCGGCCGTCGTACTCGAGGAACTCGAGGCTGGTCTCGTCGATCCGCAGCCCGAGATCGCGGCTCTGCAGCAGCGCGTCCTCGCGCGCCTGGACCAGGATCGCCTGCAGCCGCTCGGCCTCCTGCTGCATCTCGTGATCGCCACCGAGCACGTTCACCGAGATCACGGCCATCGACGTGATGATGCCGATGATGACGACGACGACCAGCAGCTCGAGCAGCGTGAAGCCCGAGACGCGTGCGGCGGCCCCGCGCAGCCGCGGGACCCTATTCGATGTTCCAGTTACCGATGTCGGCATCCGGGCCTTCGCCGCCAGGCTGGCCGTCGGCGCCGAGCGTGTAGATGTCGTAGTCGCCGCGCGTGCCGGGTGAGATGTAGGCGTAGTCGTTGCCCCACGGGTCTTTCTTGATGCCGTCGATGTAGCCGCCTTCCTTCCAGTTGCGCACGTTCGGGTCGGCCGGACGCGTGACGAGCGACTGCAGGCCCTGCTCGGTGTTGGGGTAGCGGAAGTTGTCCATGCGATACAGGTTGAGCGCCGTTTCGTAGGCGCGGATGTCCTGCTTCGCCTTGGTCACGCGCGCGTCGTCGATGCGCCGGATCACGTTCGGCGCGACCAGCGCGGCCAGGATGCCGAGGATCACCACGACCACCATGATCTCGATGAGCGTGAAACCGAGGGCGCGGCGCCGGGTCGGATGCGAAGTCGCGATGCTGTGTGGTGCGAATGTCATGTCTCGGGCCGTGGCTGACGGTAAATTGAGAGAATCATAGCAAACACCCGGACCCCGACCGGCGCGCACCTCGATGGACCTCGACCGCTTCGCACATGCCGACGTCCGCGCATGGCGCGCGCCGCTCGCGCTCGCGGCCGGCCTCGTGCTCCTGCAATGGTTCGGCACGGTCGCGGGGGCGGCATTGCGCTACGACCGCGCCGCCATCGTCGCGGGCGGCGAGTGGCACCGGTTGATCACGGGGCACCTGATTCACCACGACGCGACGCACCTCGCCTGGAACCTCGCGGGCCTCGCACTCATCGCATGGCTGTTCGTACGCGAGTACACGACGCGCCAGTGGCTCGTGATCCTCGCCGCTTCGACTGCCGCCGTCGACCTCGGGTTCCTCGTACTCGAACCGCAGCTCGCGTGGTACGTCGGCTTCTCGGGCGTGCTGCACGGGCTGGCCGCCGCGGGCCTCGCGTGCTGGTGGATGCGCCACCGCGACTGGATCACGCTGATCGCCTCGGCGGTCTTCGCCGTCAAGCTCGGCTGGGAGCATTCGTTCGGCGCAATGCCATTCACGGCGGAAACGTTGTCGATCCCGGTCGTCCATGCCGCCCACACCTATGGTGCGGTCGGCGGGGCGCTCGCCGGTGCGTGCCTGTGCTGGCAACGGCGGCGACCAGCGCCGTCGCTATAATCGCCCGTCCGGCCGGGACGGTCGTCACTGGACTCAGGGCACATGAGCTTGGCATTCGTTTTCCCCGGCCAGGGATCGCAGTCGGTCGGCATGTTGTCGGAGCTGGGCGCAGTCGAACCTGTCGTGCGCCAGACGTTCGACGAGGCGAGCGAAGTCCTCGGCTACGACCTCTGGGCACTGTGCCAGCACGGCCCGGAGTCGGAGCTCGGCTCCACCGAGCGCACGCAGCCGGCCATGCTCGCGGCGGGTGTGGCGACCTGGCGGGTCTGGCTCGACAAGGGCGGGGCCCGTCCGGTGGCAATGGCAGGGCACAGCCTCGGGGAGTATTCGGCGCTGGTGTGCTCCGACGCACTCGACTTCCGCACCGCGATCGGGCTCGTGCGCTTCCGTGGGCAGGTCATGCAGCAGGCCGTGCCCGTCGGGCAGGGTGCCATGGCCGCGGTCCTCGGCCTCGACGACGCCGACCTCGACGCCGCCTGTCGCGAGTCTGCGCAAGGCGAAGTGGTCGAGCCGGTGAACTTCAACGCGCCGGGCCAGGTCGTGATCGCCGGTCACGCCACCGCGGTCGGTCGCGCCATCGACGCTGCGAAACGCCGCGGCGCCAAGCGTGCGGTGCTGCTGCCCGTGAGCGTACCGTCGCACAGCAGCCTGATGGTCGGCGCCGCGGAGCAGCTCGCCGCGCGCCTGGCCCACGTCGACGTGCGACTGCCGAACGTGCCGTCCGTCTACACGGTGGACGTGGCCACGCACTCGAGTCCGGACGGCATCCGGCAGGCCCTCACGCAGCAGCTCTACAAGCCGGTGCGCTGGGCCGACACGGTGCGCGCGATGATTGCGAGCGGCTGCACGGTCTTCGTCGAGTGCGGGCCGGGCAAGGTGCTGACCTCGCTCAACCGGCGCATCGAACGCAAGCCCGAACTCAGGATGCTCGCGCTCGACGACAGCGCATCGATCGCGGCCGCACTGGCCGCCTGCGGGGAGGCCGCGCAATGACGCTCGCGAACGAAGTCGCTTTCATCACGGGGGCCACCCGCGGCATCGGCCGGGCCATCGCGCTCGAACTCGGTCGGCGGGGCGCCCGGCTCGTCGGCACCGCGACGACGGAGGCCGGCGCGCAGGCGATCGACGCCTACCTGAAGGACGCCGGGCTCACGGGGCGCGGCGTCGTCTTGAACGTGGCGGACGGCGCTGCCGTCGAGTCATGTTTCAAGGCGGTCGAAGCGGTCGAGGGCACGCCGTCGATCCTCGTCAACAACGCCGGGGTCACGCGCGACGGGCTGCTGATGCGCATGAGCGCCGAGGACTGGCAGGCCGTGCTCGATACCGACCTGAGCGCCGTCTACCGCACCTGCAAGGCCGTCATGCGCGGCATGATGAAGGCGCGCAAGGGACGCATCGTCAACATCGCGTCGGTGATCGGCGTGATGGGCAACGCGGGCCAGACCAATTACGCCGCCGCCAAGGCGGGCATGATCGGGTTCTCGAAGAGCCTCGCGCGCGAGGTGGGCTCACGCAACATCACCGTGAACGTCGTCGCGCCCGGGTTCATCGTCACGGACATGACCGAATCGCTGGGCGAGGCGCAGAAAACGGCGCTGCTCGGGCAGGTGCCACTCGGCCGACTCGGTTCACCGGAAGACATCGCACACGCAGTGGCTTTCCTGGCGTCGCCGGAAGCGTGCTATGTCACGGGCGAGACCCT
>DASUYI010000085.1:0-5888 GCA_036377475.1 Steroidobacteraceae bacterium
TGGCGCCTTACACGAAGTGGGCGCGCCGTTGCGAGTCTAGCACTGCTTGCTGCGCTGCAACCAAACAGGGATGGGACGCTCATGGGCCTCGCCTCGTCGGTCAGCGCTTGACCTTCAGGAAGCCGCCCGAGGAGCGCAGGCCCGCGCGGAGGCGACGCATGCCGGCCAGCCAGCGGTCGTAGTCGGACGCCTTCCGCTGGAAGAATCCGAGCACCTCGGCGTGGGTCAGCAGCAGGAACTGCTCCCGCTCGAGGCCGTCGACGATCGCGCGTGCGGCCTGCTCCACCGTCAGCACGCCCGGCACCGCCCCCTCGGGCAGCGTCTCGTCGAAGCCGGTGATCGCGGTCGCGACGTACTGCGGGCAGACGACCGAGACGCGAATGCCGCGCTCGGCGTACGTGATCGCGAGCGACTCGGCCAGGCCGACCGCCCCGTGCTTGGTCACGCTGTAGGCCGTGTCGCCCACCTGGCTCAACACGCCGGCGGCCGACGCGACGTTGACGAGATAACCCTCCCCGCGCTCGAGCATGCCAGGCAGCAGCGCACGGACCGCGTACACGTGCGCCATCACGTGCACCTCCCACATGCGCTGCCACATCGCGTTCGGTGCCGAGAGCGCGTCGTCGAGGTCGAGTTCGGTCACGCCGAATCCCGCGTTCGACACGAGGAGGTCGACGCGGCCGTACTGGCCGAGCGCCGCCTGAACGGCCGCGTTGACCGCGGCCTCGTCCGACACGTCGCACTGCACGCCGAGCCCGCCGAGTTCGGCCGCGGTGGCGCGCGCCCGTTCGCCATCGAGGTCGGCGACGACGACGCCCGCGGCGCCGCGCGCCAGGAACTCACGACACAGGGCGCGACCGATGCCGCGGCCGGCGCCGGTCACGAATGCGATCTTGCCGTCGATGTTCAAGGGCAACGGGCCTCAACGTGGAAGATAGCGGGCGAGCTCGAGCTTGGCGATGTGATTGCGGTGCACTTCGTCCGGGCCGTCGGCGATCCGGAGCGTGCGCGCGCTCGCATACGCCCAGCCCAGGCCGAAGTCGTCGGTCACGCCGGCGCCGCCGAACAGCTGGATCGCCTGGTCGACCACCTGGCAGGCGACGTTAGGCGCGACGACCTTGATCATCGCGATCTCCTTCTGCGCGGCCTTGTTGCCGGCGACGTCCATCTTCCACGCGGCGTGCAACGTCAGGAAGCGGGCCTGGTCGAGTTTCATGCGCGCGTCGGCGATGCGTTCCCGCCAGACCCCCTGCTCGGCCAGGCGCTTGTGGAACGCCGTGCGCGACAACGCACGCTTGCACATCGCCTCGAGCGCGCGCTCCGCGGCGCCCAGCATGCGCATGCAGTGATGGATGCGCCCGGGCCCGAGTCGCCCCTGCGCGATCTCGAACCCGCGCCCCTCGCCGAGCAGCAGGTTCGACACCGGTACGCGCACGTTCTCGAAATCGACTTCCGGATGTCCGTGCGGCTCGTCGAGGTAGCCGAAGACCGGCACGTGACGCACGAGACGCACTCCCGGCGTGTCCATCGGCACCAGGATCATCGACTGCTGCCGGTGCCGGTCCGGGTTGTCCGGGTCGGTCTTGCCCATGAAGATCAGCACTTTGCAGCGCGGGTCGGCGGCGCCGGAGGTCCACCACTTGCGGCCGTTGATCACGTAGTGGTCGCCGTCGCGGACGATGCGCGCCGAGATGTTGGTCGCATCCGAGGAGGCGACCGCAGGCTCCGTCATCGCGAAGCCCGAGCGAATCTCGCCGGCCAGCAGCGGCTCGAGCCAGCGTCGCTTCTGCTCGTCGTTGCCGTAGCGCACCAGCACTTCCATGTTGCCGGTGTCGGGCGCCGAGCAGTTGATCGCTTCCGGGGCGATGTGCGAACGGCCCGTGATCTCGGCCAGTGGTGCGTACTCTAGGTTCGTGAGGCCGGCGCCGTGCTCCGACTCCGGCAGGAACAGGTTCCAGAGGCCTGCAGCGCGCGCCTTCACCTTGAGCTCTTCCATCACCTGGGTCGGCGTCCACGCGCGACCCTGCGACTTGTTGGCCTCAACCTCGGCGAAGAAGCGCGCCTCGTTCGGGTATACGTACTCGTCCATGAACGCGAGCAGCCGCGCCTGCAGTTCCTTGACACGCGGGGACAGTTCGAACTCCACGAGGCCTCCTCGTCAGTGATGCTTCCGCCGCGGCGCGAGCATCGCGGCCGGCAGTAGCTTGAGCAGCAGGGCGATGACGGTCCACGGCAGCACGGGCACCCAGCGCATGCCGACGTTGCGCTCGATCATGCGCGCCATGATCGCGGCGCCCCGTTCGACCGGGATCACGAACGGGCGTGCGCCCTGGCCGCGGTTCATTTCGGTGTCGATGAAACCCGGCGCGAGTTCCGTCACGACGATGCCGGTGCCGCGCAACTCGCTGCGCGCCGCCTGCAGGTAACGGTGCAGACCGGCCTTGCTCGCACTGTAGGCCGAGAACCCCGGCAGGCCCTTCGCGGCCGCGACCGACGTGACGCCCACGACCTGCCCGCCGCCCTGCGCCTTCATGATCGGCAACGCCGCCTCGATCGTCGCGATGGCGCCCAGCAGGTTCACCGCGAACGTCTCGCGCATGGCGTGCAGCCGGCCCTTGCCGACCGGCGTCAGCACGCCGATGCCGGCGTTCGCGACGACCACGTCGAGGCGACCGAGCGCCTGCGCCGCGCGCTGCACGGCCGGCTCGATGCTTGCGATATCCGACACGTCGAGGCGGATCGGCACGATCTTGGCCGCACCGGCCGCCTGCAGCGCGGGCGCCGTCGCCTCGAGCGCGTCGAGTCGTCGCGCGGCCAGCGCCAGCGCGTATCCGCGGCGCGCAAACTCGAGAGCGAGCGTGGCACCGATCCCGGCGGAGGCGCCCGTGATCAGGATCGTGCGAGGGGTCGACATGCGCAGGTCGAGGATCGGTGGGTGGTCGGCAGGGTCTGTGCTTGAGGCCGGCACGTCAGCCTGCACCAGCCGGCCCGACTAGTCACTAGTCACTATTCACTAGTCGCTATTCCTCACTCGTCGCTATTCCGCCGGTTGCCCCGCTCTGTTAGCGTTGCTGCCCCATGGGGAAAAAGCCCGGACTGCTCGACCTCCTGGCGCTGGTTCCGTCGGCAGACCTCGCCAAGGTCGCCCGCACGCTCGGCCTCGATCCCGAGACGCTCGCCAAGCGCGTGCTCGCGCTCGATTCCTCCGGCCTCAGCACCAGGCTCGTCGACACTGCGACCCGCGCACTCAAGCCGGGCGAAGCCGCCGGCCGCCTGATGCTCGATCACGCGACGCGCATCTTCTCGCAGGCGCGCGACTTCACCCGCGACCTCGAGGAACTCGCGGGCCTGCAGGCGCCGGAACTCCATTTCGGCACCGACATGTTCGCCGCCGAGCTGCCACTGGGCGCGGCGCTCGGCCGCATGGCCTCGGCCAACTCGCGCCTGCGCGTCCACGTCGAGACGAGCGACTTCGAGCACCTCACGCGTGACGTGCTCGCGGGCCGCATCGAGTTCGCGGTCGCAGACACGACCAGTGCCGAGCGACACCCGACGCGCCTCGCGATCGAGCCCGTCGCGGAGCACCGCGTCTTCTTCTTCGTGCGCCAGGGCCACCCCCTGGCCACGGCCAAGGAGCATTCGCTCGAGACGGTCCTCGTGTTTCCGCTCGCGTCTCCACGGCTGCCACAGCGGATCGCCGGCCACTTCGGCAAGCTCGCCACCCACTCCCGCGTCGATCGCGAGACCGGCGACCTCACGCCGAACCTGCTCGTCGACAACTTTTCGGTTGCGCTCAAGACCGTGCTCGGCGGCGACGCGGTCGGCCTGGCGCCGCTCGTCGCGCTCGAGCCCGAACTGCGCGCCAAGCGGATTTCACTGCTGCCTTTCTCGGCCCCCTGGCTGCACTTGAGCTATGGACTGTTCTACACGCGCAAGCGCGCGCTCTCGCGCGTCGCGCAGCTCTTCATGACGCAACTGCGACGCATCGAGGCCGACATCCAGGCCCGCGAGCAGCGGGCGCTGCTGCGTCTCGACGGGCCGAAGCGCCGCAGCCGCAAGCAAACGACGCGACGCAAGGCCGCTGCGGGCGTCGCAGACGCGACCGCGACCGAACTCCTGACCGCCGCCAACGCGCCCAGGCGGCGCACACGGAAGCCACGCCGATGATGCGATTCCCCGCTGCCCTGGCGGGCGTGCTGCTCGCCGCCGTCGCCGTCGCCGACGATCCCGGCCAGGCGCCGGCGACCTACCGGCTCGACTATTTCCACACCGGCGGCAAGGGCACGGAGATCTTCGCGGTCGATCGCCTGCGTCTCGAGCCGCTGCCCTGGGCCGGTCATCCCGCACGCGCGGTGGATGACGGCCGATCGGGCGTCTATCGCTACGAGGTGCGCGATGCCGACGGCACGCTGCTGCAGGCACGCGGTTTCGCTTCCGTGTTCGGCGAATGGGTCACCACCGAGGAGGCCGGCCAGGGTCATCGCACGTTTCACGAATCCCTGCGGTTTCCCGCGCCGGCGAAGCCGGGCCCGGTCCACGTCAGGATCTACAAGCGCGACGCCCGCCAGGCGTTCCAGCCGGTGTGGGAGACGACGCTCGACACGACGGACATGTTCGTCGAGCGCGCACCGCCGCCCGCGCAGGAACTGATCGCGATCGAGCAGCACGGCGCGCCGCCGCAGAAGGTCGACCTGCTGCTGCTGGGCGACGGCTATACGGCGGCGGAGTGCGCGGCCGAGTTTCGGCAGGACGCCGCACGCATGACGGCGGCACTGTTTGCACAGCAGCCGTTCGCCCGGCGCCGCAGCGACTTCAACGTCTGGGGCCTCTGTCCGCCGTCGCAGGCGTCCGGCATTTCGCGACCGTCGACCGGCATCCAGCACGCCACTCCCGTGGGTGCCACGTACGACGCGTTCGGCAGCGAGCGTTACGTGCTCACGTTCGAGAACCGCGCGCTGCGCGAAGTGGCGTCGCGCGCCCCCTACGAGGCGATCGTGATCCTCGCGAACGGACAGACCTATGGCGGCGGCGGCATCTACAACCTCTACTCGACCGTGGCGGTCGACAGCACCTGGGCCGACTACCTGTTCGTGCACGAATTCGGGCACCACTTCGCGGCCCTCGCCGACGAGTACTACACCTCGCCCGTCGCCTATGCGCCGGTGCAGCACGTCGTCGAGCCGTGGGAACCGAACGTCACGGCCCTGCTCGACGCCGACGCGCTCAAGTGGCGCAGCCTGGTCGCGCGCAGCACGCCCGTGCCGACGCCCTGGCCGAAAGCGGAATTCGAAGCGTTCCAGCGCGATGCGCAGGCACGCCGCAAGCAGATCCGCGCGGAGCGCCGGCCCGAAAGCGAGATGGACGCGCTTTTTCGCGAGGAGCAGGCCCACTCGACCCGACTGTTCGAGCGTCAGCGCTACCGCACGGCGGTCGGCGCTTTCCAGGGCGCCAATTACGATGCGCAGGCCTACTACCGGCCGCAGCTCGACTGCATCATGTTCACGCGCAACGCAGTGCCGTTCTGCCGCGTCTGTGAAGCGGCGCTGGAACGCGTGATCGATTCGTACGTCGTCGCCGGGGGCACCACCCTCCCCTAGCCGGGGACGCGGCCGCGCGACGTCCCACGACCGAGGTCGGCGCTTCGCGCGTGCTCGGCGCAGAACGAAAACCCGCCTCACCAATTACGTATTCCCGCCGCGACCGCCCGGGCATTTCATTGCGCCACGGATCGGAGATGGCTGGAGGAAACATGTTCGGCACCCGTCGCGCCCTGATTCCCGTCGCAATCGCCCTTGCCTGCTTCGCCGCCGCCGCGAGCGCCGACGCGGTGTACCACGCGTCGATGGACGGCGCGCAGAACCTGCCCGAGCCGGTGAAGACCGATGCCA
>DASUYI010000086.1:0-2332 GCA_036377475.1 Steroidobacteraceae bacterium
TATGGGCTGAAACAGCCAACGTCGAACGTGCTCTTCTGGGTGCTCACCGTCGTCAATGCGCCCAGAGATCTCAGCGATGTACGGCTCGCCATTGGATCGAACGCGGCGTCTATCTGGTGGGTCAACGGCCAGGAAGTGATCGGCATCTACAACGACCGTCAAAGCGTGATCGACGACGGCGTTTCGAAGCGGCTGGCGTTGAAGAAGGGCCCGAACGTGATCCGCGGCGCCATCGTCAACGCTGGCGGCGCGACTGACTTCTGCGCACGCTTTCTCGACGAAGAGGGTCGGCCCGTCAAAGGCCTCACGGTCAGCCTGGTGAACCACTAGCGGTACCTGGAACACATAAGCCATGGCAATGCGTTCCATCGATCGACGACAGTTCCTGGCAGCGACTGCCCGAACCGGTGCGTTCGCGGCGGCGCTGCCGTGGCTGCAGGTCCTTGGCTATGCTCAGACGAGCCGCGGTCCTGCGCGGGCGTTTCTCCGTCGATCCGTCGGCCGTCGCGAGCTCGATCGTCGAGTGCTCGGCTCCTTCCTCGAGCACCTCGGTCGAGCGATCTATACCGGCGTCTATGAGCCTGGATCGCGCCTGGCCGACGCCACAGGGTTCCGCAGCGATGTCGCCCGCGAAGTCAAAGAGCTGGGCGTGCCGATCATTCGCTATCCCGGCGGCAACTTCGTCTCCGGGTACAACTGGCTGGACGGCGTCGGCCCGAAGGAACAGCGTCCCGTCGTTCTCGACCGTGCCTGGAATTCGATCGACACGAACAAGTTCGGCACCAACGAGTTCATGGACTGGTGCCGCATGGTGGGCGCCGAGCCGCTGCTCGGGATGAACTTCGGCACCGGCACGGTCGAGATGGCCGTCGCCTACGTCGAGTACTGCAACGTCGAGCGCGGCACGCGTTGGAGCGACCTCAGACGGGCCCACGGCTACGACCGGCCGCACAACGTGCGCTGCTGGTGCCTCGGAAACGAGATGGACGGGCCCTGGCAGATCGGACAGTTGCAGGCCCGCGAGTATGGACGCAAGGCCCGCGACGCCGCCAAGCAGATGCGCGTCATCGACCGCGATCTGCAGTTGATCGCCTGCGGATCCAGTGGCACCTTCATGCCGACGTATCTCGCCTGGGATCGTGAGGTCCTCGAGGAGTGCTACGACCAGGTGGACGGTATCTCCCTCCACGCCTACTACGGCAATACCAAGGAATGGTCCGGCGACAGCTCGGCGCGCTTCCTGGCGATGAACCTCGACATGGATCGTCACATTCACGAGGTCGGCGCCGTCTGCGACTATGTGCAGGGGCTCCAGCGGTCGAGCAAGCGTTTGTGGCTGTCCTTCGACGAGTGGAACGTGTGGTATCGAGCGCGCGACGACAAGGCGACCGACGGACGACGCGCCGTCGCGCCGCGCCTCCTGGAGGAGGTCTACAACCTCGAGGACGCACTGCTGGTTGGCGGCTTCGTCAACACGCTGCTCAGGAACTCGGACCGTGTGCGCGTCGCCTGCCTGGCGCAGCTCGTCAACGTCATCGCGCCTCTCGTCACCAGCGACACTGGTCTGCTCCGGCAGAGCACGTACTATCCGTACAGCTGGGCGCTCCGATACGCCCGCGGGCACGTGCTCGATCTCCGGGTAGAGTCGGAGACGTATCCAATCAAGGGCGCAGGGCTGCAAGCCGACTTCGCCCGCGATGCAGACGTGCCTTTCGTCGACGTCGTCGCGACCATCGACGATGCCGCCGGGCAGGCGGCCGTGTTGATGCTCAATCGCGATCTCGTCGGTGAGCGCGAGGTCGTGCTCGATTTCCTGGACGTCGTCCCGGTGCGGGTGCTGACCTGCGAGACGTTGACGGGCACGGACCTCAAGGCGGTGAACACGTTCGCCGATCCACGGCGGGTCGCGCCGCAGCGACTCGAGCCGCCGGCGGCCGGCAGCCGAATGACGTTCAAGCTTCCGCCACGCTCGTACACGAGCGCGCATCTCGCGATCAGACCGTAGACGATCGACACCACCGGAGGAGCCTGTCATGAAACAGAAGAGTGTTGCCGCGGTCCTCGCGCTGGCGTGCCTGTTCGCTGGACACACGAACGCCCTGGAACAGCCTCCGGCGGACTGCACGCCGAATGCGCTCAATATCCCGGGAGCCCCGTATCCATGCATCTTCCCCGACAAGCGCGTGACGTTCCGGGTCTCTGCGCCCGACGCCCAGAAGGTGCGGGTGCGGCTCGGCCAGGGCTTCGACATGAGCAAGGGACCCGACGGGCTGTGGTACGCGACGACGACGCCGCAGGTGGTGGGCTTCCATTACTACACGCTGTCGATCGA
>DASUYI010000087.1:0-4636 GCA_036377475.1 Steroidobacteraceae bacterium
CACGGGAATCAGCGTCCAGGTGACTTCCGCGCCCGTGCTGTGGTCGAACGTCGCCGGCACCGCGCCCTTCGACTTACGGAACGTCGCGATCGAGTAGATCATCACGCTGAACACGGCCACGGCGATCGCGACGCAGACCCACAGGATCAGCATGTGCAGGCCGTAGATCTCGCGGCTCAGCTCGGTGACGCCTTCGCGCAGGTTCAGGGTCCAGGCGGCCATGGCGGGGCTCGCGCCCAGCAGTGAAAGGCCGACCACTGCCGGAGCCGCCAGGGCCCGCTTCAGCATCTTCTTTGGCACTACAAACTCCCGTGCGTGAAACCGGCGCCGCCCTCATGGCCGGGGCGACTGCTGACCCGTGCTGTGTCCCGTCGTCCGGACGCCCGGCGCGGGGCACTCGCTCGACCTCCCGACCAGCGGCGCAGGCGTGCGGCCCGTCCGCCGCTTCATCCTCCGTCAATACCGACCCGCCTCGCAGGCGTGGCGGCCGGGCGATTCGACGGGAGCCGCCTCGGATGCAGCGCAGCAAGTGGGTCGCGCAGTTTAACCGTCGCTCCATGGCGTGCAAATACCAACCGGGACGCGGCGCTGGACGACCCCGTTCGACGACGATCGATGCTTCGTGACCCTCGGATCCCTTCGCTGCGCACGCTGCGAAGACGACGCGACTCAGCCGCGGTGGCCGGCGAGGCCGAGGGTGGTGAGCAGTCGCGGATCCGCAGCGAAGTCGTGAAGCGGGTAGCCGAATGGAGATTTCGGCGCCGCGCGGAGGTCCGGCACGCGCGCGAGCGGTTCCGAACCGAGCAGGTCGCAAAGTGCCGCGACGTTGTCGTCGATCCGCTCGAACCCGGGGTCCACGGTGCTGGCGACCCAGCCGGCCAGTGGGGAGCGTCCGCCACGCCAGATCGCCTCGGCGGTGAGTCGCGCGTGGTTGAGGCAACCGAGCGTGAGCCCGACGACCAGCACGACGTCGAGCCCGAGGGTTTCGGGCAGGTCGCCGAGGAAGCCGGCCGGGTGCAGCGGCACGCGCCAGCCACCTGCGCCCTCGATCAGCACGAGGTCCGCCCCGGTCGAAGCCCGCCGCGACCACGCCACGAGCTCGGGCAGGACGAGGGACACCCCCGACTCGCGGGCCGCCAGGTGCGGCGCGATCGCCGGCTCGAAGCAGTAAGGGTTGACGGTCTCGTAGGGGACGGACACCGAGCCCGCCGCCTGCAACTCGAGCGCATCGGCGTTTCGCAGGGGACCCGTCGGGGTCGCGCGCTGGGCCCCGCTGGCGACCGGCTTGAGTCCGACGCACGGCACCCCGTGGCGACGCGCGAGGCGCAGCAACGCCGACGTGACGACGGTCTTGCCGACGCCTGTGTTCGTGCCCGTGATGAAAATTGTCTTAGTCACCTGATCAAGAAGGCAGGAAGCCCAACGTTTTCTTGACATTTATCAAACACAGATGAACAATGGATTCAGGTCCGGCGTCGCAGACCGGACAACGGCACGAGCACCTCGGCCGACGCGGCGTCCCGCTTGGAACGGATCGGCCGCTCCGGCGACCACGCCTGCGCGAACACGACTTCGTAGGTGGCCGGCAGCTTGCCGTCACGCCGCTCCCGCTCGTACGCCACGAGCATTCGGGCCAGGGTGCGTCGGCCCGTGAGCCCGCGCGCGCGGCCGACGGTCGCGTTGTGCGCGCCGATGGTCTTGAGGTCGCGCATGAGATCGCGCGCGTCGTCATAGGTCAGCGTGTAGCGCTCGACGTCCAGCACGGGTTCGGCGAAGCCGGCGCGGACCAGCGCATCGCCCACGTCGTGCATGTCGAGGAACCGGCTCACGTGCGCGTGACCCGGGTCCGCCGCCTGCCAGGCGCGGCGCAATTCGACCAGCGTGTCGGGTCCCAGCGTGGCCAGGTGAAGCACGCCTCCGGCACGCAGCGCGCGCCGGCATTCGCGCAGCACCCGGTCGGGGTCGTTGCACCATTGCAGCAGCAGGTTCGAGAACACCATGTCGACCGCGCCGTCGCGCAACGGCAGCGCGGCGGCGTCGGCCGCGATCCGGTGGAAGCGCCGGAACAGCCGCTGCCGTCGGCCCGCCTCGACGAGCATGCCCGGGGCGATGTCCACTGCCAGCACCCGGGCCTCGCCGTACCGTCGCTTGAGCGCCGCCGCCCCGTGGCCGGTCCCGGCGCCGAGGTCGACGACCGTCGTCGGCTGCATCGTCAGCACGTCGAGCCGGTCGAGCAGTTCGTCGCGGACGCGCTTCTGCAGCACCGCGGCCTCGTCGTAGCGGCGCGCGGCATCCGAGAACGAGTCCCGCACGCGTGCAACGTCGAGTTCGAACGGGTCGTCCGCTGCTGCCGGGGCACCACGGGTGGCCGAGAGCCGGGCGGGCGAAGGGTTTGTCGTCGGCACCGGCGCCGCGGGTGTCGTCGCATCCGGCGCCGCGGTCATGAAAGCGAGGAACCGTTCGACCTCGTGCGCCACTTCGTCGGCGTGGGACAGGAACGGGGCGTGGCCGGCCTCCCCGATCTCGCAATAACGGGCCGACGGCAGCCGCCTCGCCAATTCGCGCCCTGCTGCGGCAGGCGTGATCCGGTCGTGTTCGCCGGCGATCACGAGCGTGGGCAGCGCGATGCGGGCCAAGCCATCGCGAAGATCGGCGGCGCGCAGCATGTCGAGCCCGGTTGCGAGCGCGCGCGGTTCGGGCTCGCCGTGTGACGAGAGCGACGCGCGCAGGGATCGCAACGCCTCGGTCGCGCGTTCGTCGCCCCAGGTCTGCAGCGCGAGAAAGTTGGCGATCGTGCGCCGGTAGTCGCCGGCCAGGCCCGCCGCGAAGCCCTGCAGCACGGCTGGCGCCATGCCGGCGGTCCAGTCCTCGCGCGCCAGGAAGCAAGGTGTCGTCGCGACGAGCACGAGAGCCGCCAGGTCCACTCGCGTCCGAGCGAGTTCGAGCGCGACCATGCCGCCCAGTGACCACCCGAGCACCGCCGCGTGCGGCGGGATCGTCGGCGAAACGGCGTGTGCGAGGTCCGCGACGTTGCGCAGTTCCTCCGACCAGGCGCTGCGCCCGTGGCCCGGGAGGTCGACGACGTGCAGCCGGAAGCGGCTCGCGAGGCGATCGAGCCACGGTCCCCACATGCCGCCGTGCAGTGCCCACCCGTGCAGCAGGACCAGGTCCGGGCCCGACCCGCGCGTCTCGACGTACGGCGGAGTCATGCCGTCCCGGTCCCGTCGAGCACGCCGCGCGACTTGAGCACCGCGAGGGCCTCCAGCAACCGGTCGACGTCGTGCGCGGAGTGCGCGGCCGAGAACGTGAAGCGCAGGCGCGAGGTGCCGGCGGGCACCGTGGGCGGGCGAATGGCCGGCACCCAGAAGCCCAACTCGAGCAGCCGTTCGGCGGCCAGCATCGCGGACCTCTCGGCGCCGAGCACGAGCGGCTGGATCGGCGTGCGTGACGGCGCGAGTCGCAGTCCCAACGTGACCGCGCCCGCGCGGAACCTGTGCGCATGCGCGAGCACGGCGTCGCGCCGCCAGGGTTCGTCCGCCATCACGCGCAGGGCTTCACGCGCGGCCGCGGCCACGGCAGGCGGCAGCGCCGTCGTGTACACGTACGTGCGGGCACGCTGCACGACGTTCTCGATCAGGGGTTCCGGGCCCGCGACGAAGGCGCCGAACGTCCCTGCGGCCTTGCCGAGCGTACACATCAGTATGGGCACGTCCTCGACGCCGAGCCCGGCCTCGGCGACCGAGCCTGCACCGTTCGGCCCGAGGACGCCGAAACCGTGGGCGTCGTCGACCATGAGGTCCGCGTCCGCGACTCGACACGCGGCGGCGAGGTCGGCGAGTGGCGCGACGTCGCCGTCCATGCTGAAGACCGCATCGGTCATCACGAGCGCCGTGCGCCCGGGGCGCGACGCCGCCGCGAGTTTCGCGCGCAATGCCGCGACGTCCACGTGGCGGTAGCGGACCAATCGCGCACCCGTGGCGAGCCCCGCATCGAGCAACGAGGCGTGGTTGAGGCGATCCTCGAACACCGTGTCACCGCGACCCACGAGGACGGACGCGACCGCGAGGTTGGCCATGTACCCGGTCGACAGCAGCACCGCGCGCGGGCGATCGACGAACGCGGCGAGTTCCTGCTCGAGCGCGTGGTGTTCCTCGCTGTGACCGCTCACGAGGTGCGAGGCGCCGCTGCCGACGCCCCACGACGCGGCGGCTTCGCGAAAGCGCCGCACGACGCGCGGATGGTTCGCGAGCCCGAGATAGTCGTTGCTGCAGAACGCGATGCGATCGCGGCCGTCGACGCGCACGCGCACCCCACCGGCGGCACGCGCTTCGACCGGCCGGCGGCGGCGCGCCCGACCCGTCTCCGCCATGGCCGCGAGTTCCGCGGCGAGCCTGCCGTGCGCGCGGGGCATGACCGGGACGCTGCTCAGCCCTCCGCGTGCACGGAGCGCTCGACTTCGATGCCGAGTCGCTCGAACAGCTGCTCGTCCTGGCTGCGGCCGGGGTTCGGCGTCGTCAGCAGGCGGTCTCCGTAGAAGATCGAGTTGGCGCCGGCGAGGAAGCAGAGGGCTTGTGTCGCGTCGTCCATGTCGCTGCGCCCCGCGGAGAGTCGCACGTACGAGCGCGGCATCAGCAGC
>DASUYI010000088.1:0-2685 GCA_036377475.1 Steroidobacteraceae bacterium
AGCGACCTCAGCGACCGAAAGTGCTCCCTCCCTCTGGAGCAGATCGAGGATCTTGCGGTCTACCTTGTCCAGTCGAGTCGGGGCCAACTCTTCCATGAACGTCCGCTCCTTGAAATAGTTATTTCAAGTTGTTGCACCGCAGTGCAACAATGTCCCCACCCCCCAGTCATCGTGAGTAATCTACCGCGCCGAAACATTTGCCGCATCAGTAATCTGCGAGTATTTGCGATGCCCCGACGCTCCCGGCTGCACATTCCGCAGCACCACTCCCGGCCCGGTGAAGAACCGGACTTCAGCTATCTCGAGACGTCGCCGGCGGGCGCGGTTGCGCGACCCGACGTCAACGCACGGGTGCGGGACATCGGGCATCTCGCGATCGACCTGGTCCGCGTGCTCGACGACGACTACCAGGCCGTGGGTCCGTGGCACCCGCACCTCGAACTGCAGGACCTGCAGATCGGCCTGCGCCACATGCTGCTCACCCGGATCCTCGACGACCGCATGCAGCGCGCGCAGCGCCAGGGCAAGATTTCGTTCTACATGCGCTCGCTCGGCGAGGAAGCCGTGTCGGTCGCGCAGGGCATGGCGCTCAGGCCGCGCGACATGCTGTTCCCGTCCTATCGCAACCAGGGGCTCTACATCGTCCGCGGCCGGCCGCTCGTCGACCTGATGTGCCAGTTGCTGTCGAACACGCGCGACATGTGCAAGGGTCGTCAGCTCCCGGTGATGTACCACTGGGCCGAAGGCCGCATCTTCTCGATCTCGGGCAACCTGACGACGCAGTATCCGCAGGCCGTGGGCTGGGCCATGGCGGCCGCGATCAAGGGCGAGGACGACATCGCCGTGAGCTGGATCGGCGAAGGCTCGAGCGCCGAGGCCGATTTCCACCACGCGATGCTGTTCGCGTCGGTGTACATGGCGCCGGTGATCCTGAACGTCGTCAACAACCAGTGGGCGATCTCGACATTCCAGGGTTTCGCGGGTGGCGAACAGCGCTCGTTCGCGGCGCGCGGCCCCGGCTACGGCATGGCCGGCATCCGCGTCGACGGCAACGACTTCCTCGCCGTGTACGCAGTGACGCAGTGGGCCGCCGAACGCGCTCGCACCGGCGCCGGTCCGACGCTGATCGAGCAGGTCACCTATCGCGGCGCCGCGCACTCGACGAGCGACGACCCCGCGCGCTATCGCCCGAAGGACGACTACGAGAAATGGCCGCTCGGCGATCCCGTGGTGCGCCTCAAGAACCACCTGATCGCGCTCGGCGAGTGGTCCGAGGAGCGCCACGCGGCGCTGACGAAGGAACTGGAAACGCACGTGTCCGAAAGCTGGCGGGAAGCCGTGCAGTACGGCACGCTGACCGACGGGCCCCGACTCAACCGCGACCTCATGTTCCAGGACGTGTTCAAGGAGCTTCCCGAGCACCTGCGCAAGCAGCGGGAACAGCTGCGCGCGGAGCAGGGGGGCTGAGTCACTCATGGCGAACATGAACATGATCCAGGCGCTCAACTCCGCCATGGACATCATGCTGGCGCGCGATCCCAACGTCGTGGTCATGGGCGAGGACGTCGGCTTCTTCGGCGGCGTGTTCCGCGTCACCGACGGGCTGCAACGCAAGTACGGCGAGCACCGCGTGCTCGATTCGCCGATCGCCGAGGGCGCGATCGTCGGCGCCGCGATCGGCATGGGCGTGAACGGCTTGCGCCCGGTCGCCGAGGTGCAGTTCGCCGACTACATTTACCCCGCGTGCGACCAGATCTTCTCGGAACTGGCGCGACTGCGCTATCGCAGCGCCGGCGACTTCTGGGCGCCCGTGACGATCCGCACGCCGTGCGGCGGCGGCATCCGCGGCGGCCAGACGCACTCGCAGAGCCCGGAGGGCATCTTCACGCACGTCTGCGGCATCAAGGTCGTGATGCCGTCGAACCCTTACGACGCCAAGGGACTGCTGATCGCCTCGATCGAGGACGACGACCCGGTCGTGTTCTTCGAGCCGAAGCGCCTCTACAACGGCCCGTTCGACGGTGATCCGAACAAGCCCGCGGTACCGTGGAGCACGCATCCCAAGGGCCAAGTGCCGGACGGCTACTACACCGTGCCGATCGGCAAGGCCGAGATCGTCCGCAAGGGCAGCGCCTGCACGATCGTCACCTACGGCACGATGGTCTACGTCTGCGAGGCCGCGGCGAGATCGCTCGGCGTCGACGCCGAAATCATCGACGTGCGCTCGATGGTGCCGCTCGACGTCGACACGATCTGCACGTCGGTGAAGCGGACCGGCCGCTGCCTGATCGCGCACGAGGCCACACGCTTCTCGGGTTTCGGCGCCGAACTCTCGGCGACCGTACAGGAAGAGTGCTTCTGGGACCTCGAGGCGCCGATCCAGCGCGTGGCGGGATGGGACACGCCGTATCCGCATGCGTTCGAGTGGGAGTACTTCCCCGGACCGCAGCGCGTCGCGATCGGTCTCAAGGCCGTCATGGAGGCCGCATGACGCGTTACGTGTTCAAGATGCCGGACCTCGGCGAAGGCACGGTCGAGGCCGAGGTGGTCGCCTGGCACATCAAGGTCGGCGATGCCGTGCAGGAAGACCAGATCATGGCCGAGGTCATGACCGACAAGGCGGCAGTCGAAGTGCCGTCGCCGGTCACGGGACGCGTCGTCGCACTCAACGGCCAGCCCGGCGAC
>DASUYI010000089.1:0-3745 GCA_036377475.1 Steroidobacteraceae bacterium
CCGCGCCGCGCGGAGCGTCGCGTAGTGCAGTTCGAGCGCCTCGGTCGTCGACGCCGAATCCCGCAGCGTGCGGCGGCCGTGGTCGCACGCCGGGTTGCGGGATGCCTTGAGGGTGCGCCAGTGCATGCCGAGCAGGTCGAACGTGTGCAGCGCCGGGCGCGCGTCGGCTTCGAGGCCGAGCAGCAGCTTGAGCGCCTGCATCGCCTGCATCGCGCCGAGCGCCGCGGGCACGGCGCCCAGTACGCCCGCCTCGGCGCAGTTGCCGACCAGGCCGTCGCGCGGGGCCTCCGGCCACAAGCAGCGCAGGCACGGCCAATCCTCGCGCGGTACGTAGGTCTGCAGTTGCCCTTCGTACTGGTACACGCTGGCGAAGACCGCCGGCTTGCCGAGGCTGACGGCCGCGTCGTTGACCAGGAACTTGGTCGCGAAGTTGTCGCTGCAGTCGACGACGAGGTCATAGCCGGCGAGCCACTGCGCGATGTTGGACGCGGTCGCGCGTTCGGCACGGATCTCCACGATCACTTCCGGGTTCAAGGCCCGCAGGCGCGCGGCGGCGACCTGCGCCTTCGACGCGCCGATGTCGGCCCACCCGTAGAGCGGCTGGCGATGCAGGTTGCTTGCCTCGACGACGTCGCCGTCGGCGACGCCGATGCGACCGACCCCCGCGGCCGCAAGGTACTGCAATACCGGTACGCCGAGACCGCCCGCGCCGATCACCAGCACCGAGCCGCGCTGCAGCCGCGCCTGGCCTTCGCGCCCGACCTCCGGCAACGCCACCTGGCGTGAATAGTCCGGCGCACCGTGCCCGCTCGCGTGCGCGTGCTCGTTCGCATGCGCCCGTTCGTGTTGCGCGTGCGCGTGCTCGTGCTCCGCGGGCTGCGCGCAACGCTCGCAGTTGACCCAACCCGAGTCGCCGTCGACGTAATGTTCCTTCTTCCAGATCGGGACGCGGTGCTTGACCTCGTCGATGATGTAGCGGCACGCGGCGAACGCCTCGGACCGGTGCGGCGCGCTCACTCCCACCCAGACGGCCATCTCGCCGAGCGCAAGGTCGCCGATGCGGTGCACGCAGGCAGCCCGGCGCACGCCGTACTTCTCGACGGCTTCGGCCACGATGCGTTCGCCCTCGCGCACGGCCAGCGCCGCAAAGGCTTCGTACTCGAGTCGCCGGACCTGCCGGCCCTCGTTGTGATCCCGCACCCAGCCCTCGAAGCTCGCGTAGCCCCCGCAGGACGGGTCCGCGAGCGCGGCCCGACCGGCGGCCGTGTCGAGCGGGACGGTGCTGAACGAAAATGCCTGCATCAGCCCCCCGCGACCGGCGGGATGAAGACGACGCGGTCGCCGCTCGCGAGCGGTGTCGTCCAGTCGCGAAATTCGTCGTTGACCGCGACCCGCAGCAACGTACGCGGCAGCGAAAAGCCGTGGCTCGCGCGGACCTGCTCGTAGAGCTCGGCGGGGTCCGCCGCGGTCGTCTCGACCGTCTCTTCGCTGCGCCCGGCCTGTTCACGCAGCACCGCGAAATATTGCAGGTGAATCCTGTTCACGGGAACCTCGCCCTCTGCAGGTTTATGCAATGCCGGCCGCCGTCACGTCGCGCTTGCCGCCGTGCTTTTCGACGAGGCGCGTCTCCGCGATCACGATCGCATGCGACAGCGCCTTGCACATGTCGTAGATCGTGAGGGCCGCGATCGAGGCGCCGGTGAGCGCCTCCATTTCGACGCCGGTCTTGTGATGGACCGACACCGTGCAACGGACCACGGCCTCGTCGCCCTGCATGTCGATCGAGACGTCGCAACGCTCGAGCCCCAGCGGATGACAGAACGGAATCAGTTCGTGCGTGCGCTTGGCCGCCATGACGCCCGCGATGATCGCGGTCTGGAACACGGGCCCCTTGGCCGTCGCGTACTGAGCCTGGCGGAGCGTGGCGGCCACGGGTGCAGGAAAACGCACCCGCGTTTCCGCCACCGCCGTGCGGTGCGTCACCGCCTTGTCCCCCACGTCCACCATCGTGGGCTTGCCCGCGGCGTCGACGTGCGTGAGCGCGCTCATGCCGTGCTCCTCAGCCGCCGATGTAATGCATCTCGACCTTGCGCAGCGGCGCTTCACGCGAGCGCAGTTCGCTGCGAAGCTCCGAATACCGGTCCGTCCGCTGCGACCACGCGTGGCGTATCAGGTCGAGCAGTTCGAGGTCCGAGGCGCCGGCCCGAAGCGGCGAGCGCAGGTCGACCCCGTGCGTCGCGAACAGGCAGGTGTAGAGCACGCCCTCCGACGACAGGCGTGCGCGGTTGCAGTCGCCGCAGAACGGGACGCTCACGGAGGACACGAAGCCGATCTCGCCCGCGCCGTCGTCGTAGACGTAGCGTTCGGCGACCTCGCCACGGTAGCGGCCCGGCGCCGGGGACACGCTCCAGCGCGTGCGGATTCTTTCGAGCAGCTCGGCCGACGGCACAACGTCGCCCGGGTCCCAGTGGTTGCGCGTGCCCACGTCCATGTACTCGATCAGCCGCACCGTGACGCCCGTCCCGCGGAAGTGCTCGAGCACGTCGAGCACGGTGTGGTCGTTGCGGCCCCGCTGCACCACGGTGTTGACCTTGACCGGCCGCAGTCCGGCTTCGAGCGCCGCCTCGATGCCCTGCAGCACCTGGGCGAGCCCGCCGTAGCCGCCGGACATTTCCGTGAAGACTGCTTCGTCGAGCGAATCGAGGCTGACCGTGACGCGGTGCAGGCCGTTGCCCTTGAGTTCGGCCGCATGTTGCGCGAGCAGCACGCCGTTGGTGGTGAGCGCGACGTCCTCGATGCCTTCGATGGTCGACAGTTCCGAAACCAGCTCCGGCAGGCCGTTGCGCAGCAGCGGCTCACCGCCGGTCAGCCGCAGCTTGCGGACGCCGAGCCCGGCGGCGAGTCGCGCCAGTCGCGCGATCTCCTCGAACGTCAGTCGCTCGGCCGACTTCAGGAAGCGGTACTTGTCGTGAAAGGTGGACTGCGGCATGCAGTACGGGCAGCGGAAGTTGCACCGGTCCATCACCGAGATCCGCAGGTCGTGGATCGGTCGCCCGAGCCGGTCGCGCAGGGGCGCCGACACCGTCGTCAGGTTGGTCATGTGGGCATTGTCCTCGCCGCGGGCCGCGACGTCACCACCGGTACAGCGGTGCGATGAAGCCCGCCTGCAGTTCGCGCGGGCCGGGGGGCAGCTCGACGAAACCGTCGGTGCCGAGCAACGACACGAAATCGCCCGAGCCGCGCGTCGGGCGCGGCATCGCGACCACGCCGAGCGCCGGGCTCTGCTCGATCCGCACCGGCAGGAAATGCCACAGGCCGTCCTTGACGACCTGCGCGGCGCCGAGCGGCACGTGTTCGGGCGCCCGCGGACGTGCGCGGAGCATTCCGTAGATGGCCGGCAACGCATAGCGCAGCAGACAGACGAGCGCGGACACGGGGTTGCCGGGCAGGCCGAAGACGGTCTGCCCGGACGGGCCGATGCCGAACCAGATCGGCTTGCCCGGGCGCTGCGCCACCTTGTGGAACACCTCGGCGACGCCGAGCTCGCGCAGCACGCTCGGCACGTGGTCGAAGCGACCCATCGACACGCCCCCTGTGAGCAGGACTACGTCGTGCGTGGCCAGGTGCCGCGAGAGGCGGTCCGCGAGCACCGCGCGGTCGTCGGGCAAGTGGTCCTCGGCGACGCGCTGGAAGCCGCGCAGGTTCAGGGCGCCGCGGAGCGCGTGGCTGTTCGAGCGTCGCACCT
>DASUYI010000090.1:0-9522 GCA_036377475.1 Steroidobacteraceae bacterium
TCGGCGCGCTCGGCGTCGGCATCGGGTTCGGCTTGCAGAACGTCGTCAACAACTTCGTCTCGGGGCTGATCCTGATGTTCGAACGGCCGATCCAGCCCGGCGACGTGGTCGAAGTCTCCGGCACCTCGGGCAAGGTTCGCGAGATCGGCATGCGTGCGACGACGCTGACGACGTTTGAAGGCGCGGACGTCGTGGTTCCGAACGGAACTCTGCTGTCCGAAAAGCTGATCAACTGGACACTGAGCGACATGAATCGCCGCATCGACGTCGAAGTGGGCGTGGCGTACGGGTCCGACCCGCGTCGCGTGCTCGCGCTGCTGGGCGAGATCGCCGCCGCCACGCCCGGGATCGTCGCGGAGCCCGCGCCCGCGGTCGTGTTCAAGGGGTTCGGCCCGAGCTCGCTCGAGTTCGGCATCCGCGCCTGGACCCACGACTTCGGCGACTGGGTCACCATCCGCACCGAGATGACGGCGCGCGTCTACGAAGCTTTCAAGCAGGAAGGCATCGAAATACCGCTTCCGCAGCAGGACCTGAACCTGCGCAGCGTGTCGCCCGAGGCGGCGGCCCGGCTCGGGGGTGCGGGCACGGCTGCGCAAACGCAACCGGCCACGGAATGCTGATCGAAGCAGGTCTGCTCACCCAGGGTGTCTCGATCGTCGCTTCGGCGATCGGCGGCGTCGGTCTCGCGTTCGCAATCCACGGCGCTCCGTGGAAGGCGTGGCTTGCCGATCGCGAACACCAGTGGGTCTGGTTCGCGTCGATGGCGCTGCTGTGTGTGGTCTGGTCGATGAAGGCCGGCATCACGCCCGGCCTGTCCGTGCGTTTCCTGCTCGTCACGGCGCTCACGCTGATGCACGGCTGGCACCTCGCGGTCGTCGCGGGCGCACTCGTCCTGGCGGTGCTCAGCTACGCGGGCATGGCCGAGTGGTCCAGCTTCGGCGCGAACCTGCTCTGCATGGTCGTGATCCCGTCACTGTTCACGGCGTGGCTGCACGAGTTCGTGCACGACCGGCTGCCACACAACTATTTCATCTACTTTTTCGTCACTGGCTTCCTCGGTGCCGCGCTCGCGTTCAACGTCGCCGGCCTCGCGCGCGTCACGCTGATGGCGCTCAGCGGCACGCTGGCGACCGCGCACGTGGGAACCGAGTACTTCGCGATCCTGCCGCTGATGAGCTTCGGCGAGGCTGTCGCGAACGGCATGATCATCGGCATGGCCGTGGTCTACCGCGCCGGCTGGGTCATGAGCTTCGACGACCGGCTGTACCTGTATCGGCAGTAGCAGGCCCGCCTGCGCCGGACTATTGCGGACAGGTGCCGGCCCACTCGCTCCCATCCTGGCGCAACGTCGCCAGGGTCGGCTGCGGCCGCTGAAATCGGCCTTCGCGACGTAATCCGACGACTGGCGTGCCACCACGGCCGACCTGAAGTTGATCGCGACCGGGAAAGGCGCCTTGCCCGGCGCCTGCGATCGCGCACGGCGCCGTTCCGGGCGTGGTGCGGGACGGGCCGAAGTCGATTGCGCCGAGCCGGGGTGGCGCCGCGACGAATGGTGATGCGGCGTGCGCCGGAGTCCGCTCGCGGCGCTAATGTGCCCCGGGACGGTCGCACGCGACCCGCACCGAGGTCCTGAACATGAACAAGAATTCGCGCCGTGCGGCGCTGCTCTGCGCGGGGCTGCTGGTAGCGTCACCGCTGGCGACGCATGCCCAGTCCACGTTCCATGGCAACGTGGCCCGGACGGGTGTGTTCCAGGGCACGGGCCCCGTCACCGCACCCTCGACCAGATGGGTTTTCAAGGCGGCGGGTCCGATCGTGACGACGCCGGCGGTGGCCGGCGACTCCGTCTACGTCGCGAGCCTGAGCGGGCACCTCTACGCAATCGACCGCACGACCGGCACCGAGAAGTGGAACTTCAAGTCGCGGATGGCGATCGCGTCCTCGCCCACGGTCGACGAGGACACCGTCTACTTCGTCTCCTCGGCCGGGTCCCTCGCGGCGATCGACGCATCGAACGGCCAGCCGCGCTGGGTCTACGCGATCGAGCACGAGCGCCGCTTCGAGGCGAAGAACCTGCACGGGTATCCACCGGCGTCGCAGACGATTCCGGACGCCTGGGACATGTGGGTCTCCTCGCCCGCCGTGGCGGGCGGCCGGGTGTACTTCGGCAGCGGCGACGGCAATGTCTATGCGGTTGACGCCAAGTCCGGCCTGCTGCAGTGGAAGTTCACGACGGGCGACGTCGTACACGGCTCGCCCGCCGTCGTGACCGGCACGGTGTACGTCGGCAGCTACGACGGCAAGTTCTACGCACTCGATGCCGCGACCGGCCAGCCGCGCTGGTCGTTCCAGGGCGGGCTCGACCCGGCGATCCACAACCAGCAGGGCTTCCAGGCGTCGGCGGCGGTGGTCGACGGCGTGGTCTACGTCGGCTCGCGCGACGCCCATGTCTACGCGCTCGACGCGGCGACCGGTCGCAAGAAGTGGGACTACCCGACCAGCAAATCCTGGGTCAACACGACGCCGGCAGTGAGGGACGGCCTCGTCTACGCGGCCACGTCGGACAGCTCGCGCTTTTTCGCGCTGGACGCGAAGACCGGACGGCTGCGATTCAACTTCGACGCGAAGGCGTACGTGTTCTCCTCGCCCGCGCTCGCCGGCAGGCTCGCCTATTTCGGCAGCCACAACGGCAAGCTGTACGCGGTGGATGCCTCGACGGGACAACTCGCGTGGGAGTTCCAGACCGAAGCGTCCCGGCGCAATCCGGACGGGTTGCTGCAGCCGGACGGTCGCCTGAATCGCGAGGCATTCACGCCGGTCTTCGGCGACTTCCAGGACATGTACGTCGACTTTGCCCGCTTCGTGTCGATCGGCGCGATTTTCGGCTCGCCCACGGTCGACCGCGGCGTGCTCTACGTCGGCAGCACCGACGGCAACCTCTACGCGCTCCAGTAATTGGGGACACTCCGAATATTGCCGGAAATGGGGACACTCCGATTTTCGGGCTCGGGAGCCGCCGGTATAAAATCGCCGCCTCCTTCAGCCGATGCGTTCCTTCGATGCCTACCTACGATTACCACTGCCCCGCCAACGGCCGCGTCGTCGAAGTCAGCCACAAGATCGCCGAAGAGATCTCGACGTGGGGCGAGCTTTGCCGCCGCGTCGGCCTGGCCCTCGACGGCACGTCGAGCCGGGCGCGGGTCGAGAAACTGATGGGCGCGAGCGGCGTCGTGCACGCGGCGTCGCTCGGCAGCAAGTCCGAACGGCCGTGCGACACCGGTCCCTGCGGAGGCGGCGGCTGCGGCGGGGGCGGCTGCGCGTTCTAGGGCGAGCTGCCGCTCCAGCACGCGCACTACCCGCGCCGAATGTTGCTCGCGCGGTCGCGGGACCCGGAACACGAACCGCTCGGAGCGGGCGGGCGCTGCCCGAGAAATCGGAGTGTCCCCATTTTCCGCGAAACTCGGAGTGTCCCTATTTCCTATCTTCCGGCCGGCAGGTCGAAGACGAGGACCTCGGCGTCCTTGCCGTTGCGCAGTTCGAGCTGCGTCGTCTCGCGGAGCTTGAGCGCGTCGCCCGGGCCCAGCGTCACCGCGTTGGCCGTGAGCTGGCCGCGCGCGACGTGCACGTAGATCTGGCGCCCCGCCGCGACTTCGAGTTGCGCCTGTTCGCTGCCGTCCAGCAGGCCGGCATAGACCCGCGCGTCCTGCTGGATTCTCACCGACCCTTCTGCGCGGTCCGGCGAGGCGATCAGCCGCAGGCGGCCACGCTTCTCTGCCGCCTCGAATCGCTTCTCCTCGTAGCCCGGCGCGATGCCGGGCGTGTCCGGCAGGATCCAGATCTGCAGGAAATGCACCGGCCGCTCGTGCGACGCGTTGAACTCGCTGTGCATGACGCCGGTGCCGGCGCTCATGCGTTGGACGTCCCCGGGCCGGATGGTGGAGCTCGTGCCGGTGGAGTCCTTGTGCGCGAGTTCGCCCTCGAGCACGTAGCTCAGGATTTCCATGTCGCGGTGGCCGTGCGTGCCGAAGCCGGCGCCGGGCACGACGCGATCCTCGTTGATGACCCGCAGGGGGCCGAACTGCACGTGCGCGGGGTCGTGATACCCCGCGAATGAAAACGAATGATACGACCTGAGCCAGCCGTGGTCGGCATAGCCACGGTCCTCGCCGCGCCGGATCTCCTGCATGAGGCACCTCCCGTGAGAACCCCGGATATGGGGCCGGACCGGGCGATTCAAACCCGGCCGGACGGGGCCTGTCGACTCGCTCCGAAGCGGCGGCGTCGCGGGACGATCGGAACGGCAGCTTGACTTACAATGCCGGCCGCAGCGGGCCCTCACCTGGCCTGCGGCAGATCGCTCCCGCCATCGCGGAGAGGTGCAGACCTCGGCGCGAAGCGCCCTCCTACCAACCGCTATCCGCTCACCGCTGGACACCCTCCTTGTCCTCCACCCCTCCCCGCATCGGCTTCGTCTCGCTCGGTTGCCCGAAAGCACTGGTCGACTCCGAACGCATCCTCACGCGCCTGCGCGCCGAGGGCTACGACGTCGTCGGCACGTACGAGGACGCCAACCTCGTCGTCGTCAACACCTGCGGTTTCATCGACGACGCCGTCCACGAGTCGCTGGAGGCGATCGGCGAGGCCGTCGCGCGCAACGGCAAGGTCATCGTCACCGGCTGCCTCGGCGCCCGGCCGCAAACGATCACCGACCGTCACCCGAGCGTCCTCAAGGTCACCGGCGCGCACGCGTACGAGGAAGTCGTCGCGGCCGTGCACGAGTGTGTGCCGCCGCTGCACGACCCGTTCGTCGACCTCGTGCCGCCGCAGGGCATCCGGCTCACGCCACGTCACTACGCGTACCTCAAGATCTCGGAAGGCTGCAACCACCGCTGCACGTTCTGCATCATCCCGTCGATGCGCGGCGACCTCGCGAGCCGCCCGATCGGCGAGGTGATGCTCGAGGCCGAGCGTCTCGTGAAGGCCGGCGTGAAGGAACTGCTCGTGATCTCGCAGGACACGAGTGCGTACGGTTCGGACCTCCGATATGCCACCGGATTCTGGGGCGGCAAGCCGGTCAAGGCGCGCTTTGCGGATCTCGCGCGATCGCTGGGCTCGCTCGGCGGGTGGGTGCGGCTGCACTACGTCTATCCGTATCCGCACGTCGACGACGTGATCCCGCTGATGGCCGAAGGCAAGGTGCTGCCGTACCTGGACATCCCGTTCCAGCACGGCAGTCCGCGCATCCTCAGGCTCATGAAGCGTCCCGCGCACGCCGAGAACACGCTCGAACGGATTCGTCGCTGGCGCGAGGTCTGTCCGGACCTCACGCTGCGCAGCACGTTCATCGTCGGCTTTCCCGGCGAGACCGACGCCGACTTCGACCTGCTGCTCGACTGGCTGCGCGAAGCACGGCTCGACCGCGTGGGCTGCTTCAAGTACTCGCCGGTCGAGGGCGCCGCGGCCAATGCGCTGCCGGACCCGGTGCCCGATGCGCTCAAGCAGGAACGACTCGACCGGTTCATGGAACTCGCGGCCGCGATCAGCGCGGAAAAGCTCGCCGCGAAGGTCGGTCGGCGCCTGCAGGTGCTCGTCGACCACGTCGACGCCGACGGCGCCGTCGCCCGGTCCGCGGCCGACGCGCCGGAGATCGACGGCGTGGTGCGCATCGCCAGGCCCGGCCGGAACCTGAAGGCTGGTGACTGGGCGGACGTCGAGATCACCGGCGCCGACGATTACGACCTGACGGCGCGACTCGCGCGCGCCTGATCCTCGCTTTCGAGGCCGCGACAGGATGTTGCTTCGCACCGCCCGCCGCCTCGCGACAACACTGGCGCTGACCGCGCTCAGCTGCTGCGTCGCTGGCGCACAGGTCGTCGAACCGCCGGCCGCGTCCGCGCTGGCGGCGGTGCCGGACCCGGTTTCCGCACTGTCGGAAGCGATCCGCGAGCGCATCGACCACCTGCGCTACGAAGAGTCCCATGACATGCGCGGTGCGCGGATCGTGCTCGACGGCCCGGTCGCGCAGTACTACGAGTTGCAATACTTCCAGCCCGCCTGGCAGGACACCACGCGCCTCGACGCGCTGGTCGACGCCCTCGGCGACCTCGTGTACGACGGGCTCGATCCGGCCGATTATCACTACGACTCGTTGATGTCGTACCGGCTCGACGCGCGGATGAAGACGCCGATGTCGAACGAGGAGCGCGCCGACCTCGAACTGCTCGCGACCGACGCGTTCATGCTCGCGCTGTACCACGTGTACCTCGGCAAGGTGGAGCCGCTGAAGCTGAGCACGCAGTGGAATTTCAGCGAACGCCCGATCTCGCCGCAAAGCGCCCTCGCGGGTTTCGCGGAAGTGATCGCCGCGGGTCGGATCCGCGAAGCGTTCGAGATCGCGCGGCCCCAGCATCCGTGGTACCAGCTCGGCCGCGAGCGTCTGCGCGAGTACCGTGCGATCAAGGCGGCCGGGGGCTGGCCGACGCTGCCGGACGGCCCGGTGATGAAACCCGGCATGAGCGATCCGCGTGTGCCCCTGCTGCGCCGCCGGTTGCAGGTGACGAAGGACCTCGTCGCAACGTCCGCCGACACGCAGCACATCGTCACCTCGATGCCGGCGACCGACCGCCCGGTCGTGCCGGCGACATCGGCCGAGTACCTTTACGATGCGGCGCTCGAGAGCGCGGTGCGGGGCTTCCAGCAGCGACACGGACTCAAGGCCGACGGGGTGATCGGCGCGGGCACGCGCGACGCGATGAACGTCCCCGTGCAGGCACGCATCGACCAGATCCGCGTCAACCTGGAACGCGGGCGCTGGACGCTGCACGAGATCAAGGGCGAGTTCGTGCTCGTCGACGTCGCCGGTTTCGACGTCTCGTATTTTCGCGACGACCGGCCGATCTGGACGTCCAAGGTCGTGGTAGGCCGCGACGAGCGGGAGACACCGATCTTCCGCTCACTGATCACGTACGTCGTGTTCAACCCGACGTGGACGATTCCGCCCGGCATCCTGGTCAAGGACAAGCTGCCGGAACTCAGACGCAATCCCGGCGCGCTGCGGCGCATGCACATTCGCGTCCTCGACGCGAGCGGGCGCGAGGTCGACCCGTACTCGATCGACTGGCATCGCTACGGTGCGGGGCGACTCCCGCCGTACCAGTTCCGGCAGGACGCCGGCCCGGACAATGCGCTGGGGCTGGTCAAGATCATGTTCCCGAACCCGTACCTCGTGTATCTGCACGATTCGCCCGCGAAATCGCTGTACGAGCAGGACCAGCGCACGTTCAGCTCGGGCTGCATCCGCGTGCAGAAGCCGTTCGAACTCGCCGAGCTCGTCCTGAACGACCCGCAGTGGACGCAGCAATCGATGCAGCGGCTGGTCGACGCGAAGCAGACGCGCACGGTCACCTTGGCGAAACCGGTGCCGGTGCTGATCCTGTACTGGACCGCCCAGCCCCGGTCCGACGGACAGGTAGTGTTCCGCAACGACGTCTATGGTCGTGATGCCGCCACGCTCGCGGCGCTCGACGGCGATTTCCGCGTGCCGCCGTCGCCCGTCGGAGCCGGGCCCTCGCCGCGCTAGGCGCTCAGGCCGTCCTGCGCGACGACGGGCGGTTCCGTCGCGTCGACCGGCGCCGTGCCGAGCAGGCTGCGGCACACGGCACAGGCCACCTGCTGCGCCACCTCATCCTCGAGGACGAAGACGTCGACGGTTGTGCGGTCGACGCGCAGGGACCACAGGTGCGAGCCGTCGACCGCGTCGACCAGCCGGGCGGTGACTCGCAGGTGCGACCCGAGATGCTGCACGGTGCCCTGGACGAGGTAACGCGCGCCGAGACGACGCCCGATCGCGCGCGCATCGCCATGTTGACCGCGCAACTGCAGCGACGACGATTCGTGCGCGACTAGGCGCAGGCCGCTCAGACCGGCCAGCCGGTGCCGGATGCTCTCGGGAATTCCGGTCGCGAGCAGGTCGTCCTCGGTGGCGTGACCCGGGTTGCCGAACGGCAGTACGGCGATCGACCGGTCCGGCACGGGGGGCGACGCCGGCGCGATCGGAACGCGCTTGACCTCCGCCACGAACTGGTAGCCGCGACGCGGCACCGTCACGATGTAGCGGTTGTCGCCCCGCGCCTCGCCGAACACGTGCCGAAGCTCGGAGATCAGCTGGGTCAGGCTGTTCTCCTCGACGACGAGCCCGGGCCACAGGTCGGCCAGCATCCGTTCCTTCGGGATCAACTCACCGGCACGTTGCACGAGGTAGAACGCGGCATCAAAGACTTTCGGCGCGACCGCGATGCGAGCACCGTCCGCGGCGGCGCTGAGCACGCGACGGCAGGCGTCGAGGCGAAACTCGCCGAACTCATACACCCAGCGGCACGCGGCCTCGCCCATCGAGCGTGAACCCTCCCCGTCAGCAGAAATCACAAGTCTTCAGGATTTTCCAAGGACTCGCTTACCCACGCACACGGATTCTAGACACGCTCTCGTCCGGCGTACACGGTGCACGGATGCCGCGGGAACGGAGCACGGGGTTCAAGCAAGAAAATCTGCGAAAACAAAGGCGTGCAGACGCCACGGAGTCAACGAAGATGTCACTTTACAAAACGTGGTTCGTCGCGGCCGCGGCGAACCTGATGCTGCTGTCACCGTCGATCGCGACGGCCGCGGACACCGATCCGACGGTCGCGATCGAGTGGAACCAGACCCTCCAGGCGACGATCGGCGGCACGGGCGGACCGGCATCCACGCGCTGGTTCGCGGCGATGCACATCGCGATGTTCGACGCGATGAACTCGATCGCGCGGCAATACACGCCGTTCCGGACCAGCGTGCGGGCATCGTCCGGCGCGTCCCTGGAAGCCGCGGGCGCGCAGGCGGCGCACGACGTCATTTACGAACTGATGAAGAACCAGCCAACCGCCGGCACGGCCCTACCGGCCTATGACGCGCTGCTCGCGGCGCAGTTGGCGGGCATTCCACCCGGTCTGCGAGCGCAGGGCGTCGCCGTCGGCAAGGCCGTCGCCCTGAGGATCCTGGAGTGGCGTTTGAACGACGGCGTCAGCGCCGGGCCGTTCCCCTACTCGTTGCCTGCCATCGCCGGCCTCTGGCAACCGACCGGCGCCCCTGTGGGCCTGACGCAAGTGCCGTTGATGCTGCCGTTCACGCTCAAGACCAACACGCAGTTCCTGCCGCGACGGTTCCCGGAGATCAACACGCCGGCCTACGCCGAGGACTACAACGAAGTCCGCCTGATCGGCTCGGCGACGAGCGCCACGCGCACGGCCGAGCAGACCCAGACGGCCAAGCTGTTCGCGGCGTTCGAGATCACCAGTACGAACATCTTCGCCGTGTGGAACAACATCGTCCGCGATATGGCGCTCTCGCAGCACATGACGCTGCTGCAGACGGCGCGCCAGTATGCGTTGACGAACGCCCTGCTGTTCGACGGGCTCATGACCAGCCAGTCGGGCAAGTTCATCTATGGGCTGTGGCGACCGCTCACTGCGATCAACAGCGCACTCG
>DASUYI010000091.1:0-2003 GCA_036377475.1 Steroidobacteraceae bacterium
GGCGTCAAGCGCATCGTCACCTGCGATCCGCACGCGTACAACTCGCTCCGCAACGAGTACCCCGCGTTCGGTGGCAAGTGGGACGTCATGCATCACACGCAGCTGATTGCGCGACTGCTCGACGAAAGGCGCATCGCCGTCGAGCCGACGTTCGAGCGCGTGATGCTGCATGACCCTTGCTACCTCGGACGGCACAACGGCGAGTACGAGGCGCCCCGGCGCATCCTCGAGCGCCTCACGCGCGACGTGCCACTCGAATTCCCGCTCAACCGTGAGAAGGCGATGTGCTGCGGAGCCGGGGGCGGGCGCATGTGGATGGAAGAACACATCGGCCGCCGCATCAACGTGACACGGGTCGAGCAGGCGCTGCCGCAACGCCCCGGCGTGATCGCGACGGCCTGCCCCTACTGCGCCGTCATGGTCGGCGACGGGCTCAAGGCAAAAGAGGCACACGAGACGACGGGCTCGCAGGACGTCGCGGAGCTGGTCGCCGTTGCGCTCGTTCGCAAACCGGTCGAAGGGTTGGTCGCCACGCCCGCGCACGATAAAGTGGAGGCGTGAACGACACGCTTCCGATCTGGCGGCCCTCGGCAGAGGGCATCGCCCGCGCCAACCTGACCCGGTTCCACGCGCACGTCGCGGAGCGCGGCGCGCCGCGCGGCGACTATGCGGCACTGTGGCAGTGGTCCGTCGACGATCCCGCCGCCTTCTGGACCGCGCTGGTCGACTTCGCGGGCGTGATCGCGGAGCGCGGGGACGGCCCCGTGCTGGTCGACGCCGAGCGCATGCCGGGCGCGAGGTGGTTCCCCGGCACGCGGCTCAATTTCGCCGAAAACCTCTTGCGCAGCGCGGGTGGCGAGCCGGCGATCGTCGCGTGGGACGAACGCGGTGCACGTGGCGCCCTGTCCTGGGACGAATTGCGCCGCGAGGTTGCGCGCGTGGCCGACGGCTTGCGCGACGCGGGCGTCGAACCCGGCGACCGGGTCGCGGGCTTCCTGCCGAACGTGCCGGCGGCGGTCGTCGCGATGCTCGCGACCGCGAGCCTCGGTGCGACCTGGTCGTCGTGCTCGCCGGATTTCGGCATCCGCGGCGTGCTCGACCGCTTCGGCCAGATCGAGCCCAAGGTGCTCTTCACGGCGGACGGCTACTTCTACGCGGGCAAGACGATCGATTCGCTCGACCGGGTCGCGTCCATCGTGCAACAGCTGCCTACGGTGCGTCGCGTCGTCGTCGTGTCACACGTCGCCGGCCGCGCCGACCTGACGCGCGTACCGAACGCCGGTCACTACGCGGAGTTCGGCCGTGCCGCCGCCGCGCTGCGCTTCGAGCGCCGGCCGTTCGACCACCCGCTCTACATTCTTTACTCGTCCGGCACGACCGGGACACCGAAGTGCATCGTCCACGGCGCGGGCGGCACGCTGCTGCAACACCTCAAAGAACACCAGTTGCACTGCGACCTGCGGCCCGGCGACCGCCTGTTCTTCTTCACGACCTGCGGCTGGATGATGTGGAACTGGCTCGCGAGCGCGCTGGCGTCGCAGGCCACGCTCGTGCTCTACGACGGCTCGCCCTTGCATCCCGACGAGGGCGCGCTGTGGCGCATGGCCGAGGCGGAAGGCGTCGCGCTGTTCGGCACGAGCCCAAAGTACCTCGCCGCGCTCGAGAAGAGCGGGTTCCGGCCGCGCGACCGCGCGCAGCTGCCGCAGCTCCGGATGCTGCTGTCGACCGGTTCACCGCTGGCGCACGAGCAGTTCGACTTCGTCCACGACGCGATCGGTCCGGACTTGCAGCTCGCATCGATCTCCGGCGGCACCGACATCGTCTCCTGCTTCGCGCTCGGCTGCCCCGTGCTGCCCGTCCATCGCAGCGAGCTGCAGACTCGCGGCCTCGGCATGCGCGTCGAAATCTTCAACGACGAGGGCCAGCCCGTGCGTTGCGAGCACGGTGAGCTCGTCTGCACCGCGCCGTTCCCCTCGATGCCCGTCGGCTTCTGGAACGACCCC
>DASUYI010000092.1:0-3515 GCA_036377475.1 Steroidobacteraceae bacterium
TGGTCGACGTGAGCGCCGACTGCGACTCGGACACGATCCTCGTGCTCGCGCATCCGGTCGGGCCGACGTGTCACAAGGGCACCGAAACCTGTTTCGCAGAGGCGCCGGCCCCCGCGGCGTCGCGCGTCGCGTTCCTGGCGACGCTCGAGGCGACGATCGCGCGGCGCATCGCCGAGAGTCCGGAGGGCAGTTACACGTCGCGCCTGTATACGAGCGGGATCGGCCGCATCGCGCAAAAGGTCGGCGAGGAAGGCGTCGAAACGGCACTGGCGGCCGTCACCGGCGACGACGGCGAGCTCCTCGGCGAGTGCGCCGACCTGCTCTACCACGTGCTCGTGATGCTCAAGGCTCGCAACCTCTCGCTGGAACTCGTCGTGCAGGAGCTCGCGTCGCGCCACGCCTCGAAGTCCTGAGATCGCCGGCCCCATCACGACGACGACGTCGCCCGGTACCAGTCGACCCTGCGCGTCAATACCATGATCGAGGCCAGCACCAGGAACAGCAGGCCGGCGCCTAGCACCAGTGCGTTGTCTTCGCTGATCAACAGCCCGTACAGCGCGGCATACAGCGTTGCCAGCATCGCAGCCAGGCCGAACCCACGGAGCCAGCCGCCGAGGACGTGTGCAAGGTAGTGACCGATGAGGCCGACGCACGCGAGTGCCGCCACCAGGTACGCGAGGGCGAACGGGACGCGTTCGGACAGCGCGAGCAGCAGCAGGAAGAAGATCGAGAGCGCGAGCCCGACCAGGCCGTACTGGATCGGGTGAATCCGCAGGCGCTTGAGCAGCTCGAACATGAAGAACGCGACGAACGTGAGCAGCACGAAGAGCACGCCGTACTTGGTCGCGCGATCGACCTGGGTGTAGGTGTCGACCGGGTCGATCAGCGACACGCTGATCGCATCGATCGGGCGGGTCGCGCCGGACGGCAGCGCGTCTCGGTACTGCGATTGCGCATTGCTCGCGAGCGACGAAATCTCCCACCGCGCCTGGAATCCCGCCGGGCCGATCTCCCGGGCGCGTGGCAGGAAGCCGCCGTGGAACTTCGGGTGCGGCCAGGACGAGCCGAGTGCGATCACGTTGCGCTCCGCGAGCGGCGCGACCGACAACGTCTCGGTCCCCTGCAGCGCGGCCGTGAACTCGACGTCGAATGCGAGCGTCTGGCCCTGCGTCGGTGTGGGTAGCAGCGCGTGCAGACCTGTTCCGCCTCGCTGCCCGAGCCCCTGGCGCAACTGTCGGGGCGCGCCCGCGACTCGCAACGATGGCACGCCGACCAGCCCACGCACGTCGCCGATGCCGATGCCGAGCCGCGGTTCGCCCAGGGTGCGGGGACTTGCCGGATCGTCGTCGTCCGGAATCGTGACGCGAAAGCCGGCACGCAGCCTGGCGTCCAGCTCGAACACGCGCACCTCGTGGAGGCCGCGCATGCGGGGCAGCGACTGCAATCGACCCTGTACGTCGAGCGTCCGCGGAAAGAACACCCAGCCCCCGGTCTCCACCTGCTCGACCCGCCGCGGTACACCGTTCTCGTCGGGCCGGAGCCGGGCGACCCGATCGCTGTAGGGGACGTACAGGACGGGACCGGACAACGCCTGTGCCCCGGCCGTGCTGCGCGCCACTTCCTCGACGGCCTCGGCGCGGTAGCGCTGACGGTCCGCCACCGTTCCGCGGATCATCGTCAGCGGGATCAGAAGTGCCACGGTCAGGCCGAGCACCATCAGGATCTTCCAGGTCACGCGCATGGACGCCTCCCTCACTGCAGGTGGGAGGCAATCTCGCGCGGCCGGACGTGGCCACGATGACGCGTGTGTGAAGCGAGCGTGAAGTCAGCCCGGGATCGTCAAGCTCGCCACGGCGCCGCCGCCGTCCCGGTTTTCCAGCGTCGCTTCGCCCGCATGCAGGGCAGCCGTCTCGGCGACGAAGCAGAGGCCCAGGCCACTGCTGCGACTCGCGCCGCCGGGCCGCGGCGTCGAATAGAACCGCTCGAATGCACGTTCCCGTGCGTAGTCGGGCACGCCGGGCCCGCGATCACCCACCGCCACGCGCCAGCACGCACCCCGACGTTCGAGCGACAGGTCGACCGTGCTGCCTTCGGGCGCGAAGTCGATGGCGTTCTCGAGCATGTTGACGACGGCCTGTCGCAACAGGAAAGGATCGCCCAGCACCAGCGCCTGCGTGCCGTCGACGCGCACGGTCACCCGACGCAACGTGAGCCGGGTCGCCAGCCGCTCCACGGCCTCGTCGGCCACGGTCCGAAGGTCGACCTGCTGCGGATTCTCGATCGACTGGCGATGCTCGACCGCCGCCAGCGCGAGCAACTTGTCGATCATCTCGGCCAGGCGATCCCCCTGTGCACGGATGGTGGTGACGAATCGCTCGCGGTCGGCTGTCGGCATCCGTTCCCCACCGGCCTCGACCAGTTCGGCACTGCCACGGATCGCCGCGAGCGGGCTCTTCAATTCGTGCGTCAGCGCGTGGACGTATTGCTCGACGTACTGCTTGCCCTCGAGGCGATCTCGCATCGTCGCCAGTGCGCGGCCCAGATCGCCGAATTCGCCGGGTGCCTCCGGCGGCGAGACCCGCTCGCCCGCGGTGACGGCATCCGCGTACCGGCGCAATGCGCCCAGTTGACGCGACAGCCACCACGCCGCGACCAGGCCGATCATCAACGCCGCCCCGAGCAGCACGACCCCCCAGCGGAGGATGGTCTGCTGACTGCGGGCGATGAACGGCGCAATGACCCGGTTCGGCTTCGCGACCGTCAGCACGCCGACGATCCGATCCTGGCCGCCAGCGGTGTCGACGATCGGCGCCGCGACGTACATGACCGTGGAGGATTCATCGGCCGGATCGGAGCGTGTCGATCGCGCGCCATAGCGTCCACGCAGGGTCAGGAAGACGTCGTTCCAGCGGGAATAATCCTTGCCGACGTCACGTCCGCTGGAATCGAAGACCACGATCCCACGCGCATCGGTGACGTAAATGCGCGTTCCGACGCGCCGCTTGGCGAAGCCCCAGATCTCGGCGCCGACGTCGCGATCGGTCAGTGCGCGCACGCTTTCCGCGAACCGGCCACGGGCGATCCGCCCGGCAAGCAGGTCGTCCTTCGCCTGCGCGGCGAGCAGGTTGGCCGTGTCGACCAGGGTGTCCTCCATCGCCTGTCGCACGCCCGGCTTGACCTCCTGGACGAACACGCGACCGAGCAGGATTGCGGCGAGCGCCACGATCAGGAAGTAACCGAGCAGGATGCGCAGTCCGATCCGCATGATGGGTCAACGTCCTCAGCGGCGGGGATCGAGCGAATACCCGAGACCCCGGTGCGTGCGGATCGGACCGTCGTCCCCTCGACCGCTTGCCGCCCGCAGCTTCGCTCGAAGCGTCTTGACGTGCGTATCGACGGTGCGATCGCTGCTCTCGAGAGCATCGGCCCAGACGCGGTCCATGAGCTGCGTCCGCGACAACACCGCCCCGGGTCGGGCGAGCAATGCCTCGAGCACGCCGTACTCGTACCGGGTG
>DASUYI010000093.1:0-3249 GCA_036377475.1 Steroidobacteraceae bacterium
GTGGATGTTCTCGGCCTTGAGGCAGTTCGCACTGCGGACCGTGAGCTCGAGTTCGTCCACCGGGCGCAACAGCAGCGGGTCGAAGTGGTGGTCCGCCGGACGCGACTTCTCCTCGTCCTGGCCCTGCAGGTCGACGAACACCGACAGCTGGTCCTTGAGGATGGCGCCGGCGCGGCGGATGGCTTCTTCCGCGTCGATGGTGCCGTTGGTCTCGATGTCGAGCACCAGCTTGTCCAGGTCGGTGCGCTGTTCGACGCGCGCGGCTTCGACGTTGTAGGTGACCTTGCGGATCGGGCTGAACGACGCGTCGAGCAGCAGGCGGCCGATCGGGCGGCTCGCCTCCTCGAACGCCAGGCGCTGGCCGGCCGGGCGATAGCCGCGGCCCTTCTCGACCTTGAGCGTCATGTTGAGCTCGCCGGCCTTGGTCAGGTTGGCGATCACGAGCTCGGGGTTCAGGATCTCGACGTCGTGGTCGGCCTGGATGTCGCCGGCGCGGACCGGGCCTGGGCCTTTCTTCGACAGGCGCAGCTCCGACTCCTCGCGCGCGTTGAGGCGGATCGCGACGAGCTTGAGGTTGAGCAGGATGTCGACGACGTCTTCCTGCACGCCCTCGATGCTGGTGTACTCGTGGAGCACGCCGTCGATCTCGACTTCGGTGATCGCACTGCCCGGCATGGACGAGAGCAGCACGCGACGCAGCGCGTTGCCCAGCGTGTGGCCGAAGCCGCGCTCGAACGGCTCGATCGTGATCTTGGCGTGACGCGGCGACGTCGGGGTCACCTTCACCACGCGCGGACGGAGGAACTCCGCAACGGCTGACTGCATGTAAGTCACCTTGCCTGGTGGCCTTGAATTTTCGGGACCCGGCCGGCGACGGCCGACCGGGCCGGGGAAAGGATTACTTCGAGTACAACTCGACGACGAGGCTCTCGTTGATGTCCGGCAGGATGTCGCCCCGCTCGGGCAGCGTCTTGAGGACGCCCGAGAACTTCTTCTCGTCGACTTCGACCCAGTCCGGGAAGCCGGTCTGGCCGCGGATCTGCAGCGCCTGCGCGACGCGCGCCTGCTTCTGCGCCTTCTCGCGCAGCCCGATCACGTCGCCGGGCTTGCACTGGTACGACGGGATGTTGACGCGCGAGCCGTTCACCGCGACCGCGCCGTGCGACACGAGCTGGCGGGCTTCGTTGCGCGTGGAGGCGAAACCCATCCGGTAGACGACGTTGTCCAGCCGCGACTCGAGGATCTGCAGCAGCGTCTCGCCGGTGGCGCCCGGGCGCCCGGCCGCCTGCACGTAATAGCCGTGGAACTGGCGCTCGAGGATGCCGTACATGCGGCGCAGCTTCTGCTTCTCGCGCAGCTGCAGGCCGTAGCCCGACACGCGCGCGCGCCGCTCGCCCTTGATGCCGCCCGGCGGCACTTCGAGCTTGCACTTCGACTCGAGCGACTTCACGCCGCTCTTCAGGAAGAGGTCGGTGCCCTCGCGACGCGAGAGCTTGCACTTGGGACCCAGATACCTTGCCATGTTCTCTATCCTCGGCAGCGCGGCGTCAGACGCGGCGCTTCTTGGGCGGACGACATCCGTTGTGCGGGATGGGCGTCACGTCCTCGATGCTGGTGACCTTGAGGCCGGCGGCGTTCAGGGCGCGCACGGCCGATTCGCGGCCCGGGCCCGGCCCGCGGACCTTCACGTCGACGGTGCGGACGCCGTATTCCTGCGCGGCGACGCCGGCCTTCTCGGCGGCGACCTGCGCCGCGAACGGCGTGCTCTTGCGCGAACCGCGGAAGCCGCACCCGCCCGACGTGGCCCACGAGAGCGTGTTGCCCTGGCGGTCCGTGATCGTGATGATCGTGTTGTTGAACGACGCGTGCACGTGCGCCACCGCGTCGGTCACCACGCGCTTGACCTTCTTGCGGGGCTTCGCTGTGCCAGACTTCTTGTCGTCAGCCATTCGAGTACAACCTGTCTAAGAGTCGGTGCCGGCGGAGGCTCAAGCCTTGCCTGCAGGTGCGTTCAGCTTGACCGCCGCCTTGCGCGGGCCCTTGCGCGTGCGCGCGTTGGTGCGCGTACGCTGGCCGCGCATGGGCAGGCCCTTGCGATGCCGCATGCCGCGGTAGGAGCCGAGGTCCATGAGGCGCTTGATGTTCATCGCCACTTCGCGGCGCAGGTCGCCCTCGACCGGCAGCTTCGCGATCTGCGTGCGCAGCGCGGCCACCTCGGCCTCGGTGAGATCCTTCACCTTGGTTTCAGGCTTGACGCCCGCCGCCTCGCAGGCCAGCCTGGCCTGGGAGCGACCGACGCCGAAGATCGCGGTCAGCCCGATGACGACGTGCTTGTTCATCGGGATGTTGATACCGGCTATACGGGCCATTTGTGGCTCACTCCGGGGCGCGAAAAGCGCGGAATAATATCAGAAAAACCAGGGTTGCTCAATGCAAGAGCCGGGCCAATCAGCCCTGCCGCTGCTTGTGGCGCTTGTCGCTGCAGATCACGTAGACCACGCCGCGACGCCTCACCACCTTGCAGTTCTTGCAGATCCGCTTGACCGAGGGACGAACTTTCATGGGATCACTCTCCGTTGCAGCCGGCGCGCCTCAGCGCACCTGGCCGGGCCGGCCGTAGCCGCGCAGGTTGGCCTTCTTCATGAGCCCCTCGTACTGGTGCGACATCAGGTGCGCCTGCAGCTGGGCCATGAAGTCCATGATCACCACGACGATGATCAGGAGCGAAGTGCCGCCGAAATAGAACGGCACCTGGAACTGGGAGATCAGGAGCTCGGGGATCAGGCAGACGAGCGTCACGTACAGGGCGCCCCAGACCGTCAGCCGGGTCAGGACCTTGTCGATGTACTCGGCCGTCTGCTGCCCCGGCCGGATGCCCGGGATGAACGCTCCGGACTTCTTCAGGTTCTCCGCCGTCTCGCGCGAGTTGAACACGAGCGCGGTGTAGAAGAAGCAGAAGAAGATGATCAGGCCGGCGTAGAGCATCATGTGCACCGGCTGGCCGACGCCGAGGCTCGCCGCAATGTTCTGCAGCCAGCCGAAGTTCTCGTTCGTGCCGAACCAGCTCGCGATCGTGGCCGGGAACAGCAGCAGGCTGGACGCGAAGATCGGCGGGATCACGCCGGACATGTTGAGCTTGAACGGCAGGTGGGTGGTCGTGCCCGCGAACACGCGGCGGCCCTGCTGGCGCTTGGCGTAGTTGACCGGGATGCGGCGCTGGGCGCGCTCGACGAATACCACGAAATAGGT
>DASUYI010000094.1:0-10418 GCA_036377475.1 Steroidobacteraceae bacterium
GAGGACCGCGTGTGCGGTTACTGGCAGTTCCTGACGTTCGAACGCGCGCAGCAGGGCGACGACGACTTCATCCCCTCGGCGTAACTCGCCCGCCGTTCAGCGGAAGCGATACCCGATCGAGAGACCGACCAGCACCGGCTCGGCCGACACCGGGCCGTGGTCCGTGCGCAGCGCCTCGGCGCGCGTGTCCAAGTCGATCCAGCGAACGTCGGCATTCAGCCGCACGCGCGCCGACACCTGCAATTCGGCGCCCAGCTCGGCCGCCGGACCCATCGACGTGCGTCGGTTGCGCTTATTGAACCACGTCGGACCCGGGTCGCTCGGGTCGTCGTGGAAGTACTGCGCCCGGTTGAGGCCGGCGCCCGCATACGCCTTCAGTGCACCGCGGTCCTGCAGCGTGTAGCGGGCCGTCAGCAGGTCGGTACCGTCCGGCCGGTCGTCCTGCAGCACCAGGCAGACGGCGCCGTCGTCGGCCGCCATCGGGGCCTCGACGAGTTCTGCACCCGACCGCCTGCGCAACCACTCCGGCTCGTCCTTGCGCGCGGCGTGAAGTACGGGGATTTGCAGCAACGCCTGCAGGCGCGTGGCGCCTTCACGCCACCAGCCCCGGGTCGACGTCGAGGTGTGCTCGTACGGCGCGAGAGCCCTGCCGTCGGTCCGCTCGGAAGGGGTCTCGGCGCGGGCGGTCACGGAGGTCGCGCAGGCGATGACCAGCGCGCAGAGCAGCAGGATGTCCCGCCCGGTATCCGTGTCGTCGTCGACGGCCATCTGGCACCCCCGATGTCCGGCAACCCCGCTGTCCCATGCTCACCTGCCTTGGGACCGGAGGCTTTGCGTCCCCGCCTCGCGACGGGTTTGCTGATGGGCGCCACCCTACTCCTGCACGACGTCACCGATGACCGCCGACGACGCACGATCGCGAAACTGTGATCGCTGCCGCGGTCGACGAGCGCGGCGGCCGCGTTACGTCAAACGCGCGCGAGCCACTGCTGCAGATCGTCGAACACCTGCGCGCGTTCCGGTTCGTTGAAGACCTCGTGGAAGAAGCCCTCGTAGTACTTGACCGTGCGCTTCTGTGCATCGAGCGCCTGGTAGACCGGTCGCGTCGCGCCGACGGGCACGAGCGCATCGGCCGTGCCGTGCAGCACCAGCGACGGCAGGCGCAGGCGCGGCGCCTGCGCCAGGAACCCTTGCATGGCACCGAGCAGCTCGACCACGGTGCGGGCCGGGATCGGCCCGTGGTGCACGAGCGGGTCGGACGCGTAAGCCTGCACGATCGCCGGATCGCGGCTGATCCGCGCGGACTCGATCCGCCACACGCCCGCGTTGGGCGCGACCGACGAAAGCACGCGCGCGAGCAGCTTGCGGCCGTTCGGGGCCGCATCGTCCGTGCCGAGCGCAGGCGCCGACAGCACGACGCCGCGCAAGGTGTTCTGCAGCCGCAGCGCGCTCGCGAAGGCCACGGCGCCCCCCATGCTGTGGCCCAGCATGAACACCGGTGTGTCGGGATGCTGGCGCGCTGCCCGCCCGGCGAATGCGCCGAAATCCGAGACGAGGTAGTCGAAGCGTTCGATGTTGGCGCGCGCTCCCGGCGAGTGGCCGTGACCTCGATGGTCGAGCGCGTACACGGCGTGACCCGATCCCACCAGTGCTTCGGCGAGCCCGGCATAGCGCCCGGAATGTTCGCCGAGGCCGTGCGCCACGACGATCACTGCACGCACGTGACTCTCGGGCAGCCACGCCTGCGCGTAGAGGTCCAGGCCGCCGATGCCGGCGGTTTTCAGCTCGCGTCGTCTCATCACGCCATCCCTCGAAAGAACAAATGCCCGTCAGTCGCCCCGTGCCGCGGCGCTGCGCAGCTCGTCGAGAAGCTCGTCGAGCGTGTCCGCCAGCTCGAGGTTCAGGCCGATCGCGTCCGGATCGGACGCACGTGCCGCCAGCTCGGCCTCGCGCGCTCGGGACTGCAGCGCGACGGCGACCAGGTCGCCGGCCGTGCCCTTCACCTTGTGTGCGAGCCGTGCGAGCGTCGCGAAATCGGCCGCCGCGCTGGCGTTGCGCAGCTCGGTCGGCAGGCTGCCGTTCGAGCGCAATGCGACGCCGAGCAGCGAGCGCACGAACTCCCGGTCGCCACCGAGTTTTTCGAGCAATGCGGCCTGGTCGAACGTCCTGTAGTCGGTCACGATTTCAGGGCGGTCACGGCGCAGCGACGGGCGCGGCGGGCGCATTTTCGCACGCGTAGTCGAGCAGCTCGCCGAAGACCGTGCGTTCGGGCGCGTCCATCCACTTGAGGTTCTTCTCGCCGATCCTGGTCTTCTGCACGACGTCGCCCTGCAGGTCGAGCCCGGCATAGGCCTGCATCTCGCGATAGGCGAGCCGCCGCTGCGGGCAATCGACGCGATACTCGTTGCGCGCCGACAGGAACGTCTTGCCCTTTTTCGCCGCCGGCTGAGCTTCGACGAAGTTCTGCATGCTGCGTATGCTGAGCCAGGGACCGTCCCACTTGAGCGTGGACGGCTTGACGAACACTTCCGTGCGGTCGCCCTTGGCGATCGACACCCATTCCTCCTGCGCCAGCGCCGTCATGGGCAGTGCGACGACGGCCGCCGCCATCAGCCAGCGCCGTGCGAACCTGCGGGTATCCATGGTCTCACCTCATCTCGCGAACACGAGGACCGGGCGCACACCCTGCCCATCCGGCGCACCGGTCAGCAGCAGTCGGCCGCCATGGAACGTGTAGGCGTCGACCTTGGGCAGTTGCTCGAGGAACCCCGTCTCGAGTGCCGTGGCCGCAGCGTCGCAGGTCTTGCTCGAGTCGATCGACGGCGCACCGAGCGCAATCTTGCCGGGCTTGCTTTCACTGACCGGCGCCGTATAGCGATTGCAGCCGGCGAATCCCCTCACCTTGCCGTACTGGATCAGCGCGGTCGGCGGCAATACGCCCGGGGCCAGCGACCGCCCGTCCATCTCGACGAGCATCCAGTCGGTCGCGGCGAGCAGGTTGATCGACATCGAACCGACCGGCGTGTTCTCGAGCAGGGCGAGCTTGCCGTCCTGCCAGCCGAACGCCTTGCGCGTGAGCTGCGTCGGGCAGCACGCGGGTTCTCCCGGGCCGGCCTCGACCACGTCCATGTGCACCTTGTCGCGTTCGAGCCAGGTCCGGAACACCTTGACACGGTCACCGACCGGCGCGGTCGCCGCGGCCGTGGCCTTGCCGTCGCGCATCGCGAATGCGGCCACGTGCACGACCTCGCCGCTGCCACCGGTGTCGACCGCGACCAGCGCTACTGCTTCTGCAGGTGGCACGCCGTCGAGGTCCCCGAAGAGCACGGTGGGCTCCATCAGGGTGACCGTGGTGCGCGACGCCGCGCCGGCTGCGGCGGGCGGGCCCTGGTAGCGGCCGGCCTCGAGCGTGACGGCTTCGGGCAACACGCCGCCGATCGTCGCGCTCGCGAGTTGCTCGCGCGTGGGTGGCTCGGGCATGGCGGCGGGCGACGCAGCTTCCGGCGGAGTCGCCGCATCCTTGCCGGCGCAGGCCGACAGCAGCGTCAGCCCCAGGAGCGCGACGATGCGCGTCGCGGCCGCCGAACGTGCCACGCATGTCTGCATACGTCGATGGTTGCACCGGGGCGGGCCGTCGTAAAGACGGGACTGCCGCAATGGCCGGTCAGGTGGCGTTCTTCGAGGCCGGCAAGTACCAGTCGATGCGCGTCCCGTCGCTATCCGGGTCGTCGCCGACCGTGACGTGGCCGCGCACGCCGTGCACGAACGCTTCGACGGCCGCGAGCTGCAAGCCGTGCGGTTCATCGAGACGTTCGACGACGTGCCCGGGCTCGACGGTGACTCGACGCAGCGCCTCGGGCAACCGCGCGCCGACGAGCACGAACGTGAGGCGGCAATGCCGGCCCTTGGACAGTGCCGGCTGCGCGGCGCTGCGTGCCGCCACGTCGAGCGAAACGCCGCGGATCCGCAACGAACGTGCGCCATGTCGCCGCGCGAGCAGGAACACGTGCAACAACGCCGACACCAGTCGCTCGCGCTCGACCTTGGCTTCGAGTCCGGTCGGGACCTCCACGTCGCACTCGAGGCCGGCGCCGTGCAGGAATGCGTCGAGTCGGCTCGCAACGTCCACGGCCTGCTGCAGGTCGCACGCCTCCGCGCGCGACGATTGCTCCGTCACGCCCGCGAGCAGGCGGCCAAAATCGGCCGCGAGCTGCTGGGCGGCGCCGGTGGCGAGCGTGATGGCGAGGCGGAGGTCCTCGTCGCCGGTGCCGGCCGCCTCGAGCAGGTCGAGACAGGACAGGATCACCGTGAGACGGTTGTTGCCGGCGTGCACGACCGACGCGGTCAGCGAACCGATCGCCGCGCCGTCGAGCGCGTCGCGCAAGGCCGCGCGAACGGCCGGGATGTCCGCGCTGGTGGACGTTCGCGCGGGGACGTCGCCGGAGACGGTGCCTTCGCTCATTGCACCGAGTCCAGCTGAGCCCGGACCTCCACGCGACGCCGCGCCCACTGCGCCGCCCAGCCTCCGAGCTCCCCCGCCGGCATCGGGCGGCCGAAGAAGTAGCCCTGCGCGTAGCCACAGCGCAGCGCGGAGAGCAGCCGCAGCGACTCGACGCTCTCGACGCCCTCGGCGACGCAGCGCACGCGCAGGTCGCGCGAGAGCGCGATCGAATTGTTGACGATCGCACGCGCCTCCGGATCGCTGGTGGACTCGCGCACGAAGTTCAGGTCGATCTTGAGCTCGTCCATCGGAAACGTGTGCAGCCGCTCCAGGCTCGAATGACCGGTCCCGAAGTCGTCGACCGCGAGGGACACGCCACGCATGCGCAGGCGCGTCTGGATCGCAAGCACCTTGACTGGTTCCGCCGGCAGCGTCGTCTCGGTGACCTCGAGCACGATGCGCTCGTGATCGAGCCCCGTCGCGGCCAGCAGCGAGAGCAGCTGGTTCGGGAACTCCGCCGACGCGAGCACGTCGGCCGTCACGTTGACCGCGACACGGCCCGTGAACCCGCCGACCGCCTCGGGTGGCACGATCTCGCGCGCGACCTTGCGCAGGAGGTACTGCGTGAAGCGACGCACGAGATCGGGATTGCGCTCGATCAGCGGCACGAAGGTGTCGGGCGTGAGCAGCCCGAAGTCCGGATGCTGCCAGCGCACGAGCGCCTCGACGCCGAGCCACTCGAGCGTGCTCACGCTGACCTGCGGCTGGTAGTGCACGACGATCTCGTCCGCCCGCAGCGCCTGCTCGATGCGGGCGGTCCGTATCTCGGGCGGAATGCGGCGCAGCCGCGCGGTGTCGCCGCTGCTGATCGCGCCCTTCTGCTCGGTGAGGCAGGCTCGCAGGTCGGTCGCGCTGAACGGCTTGGCGAAGACCGCGGCGACCTTGAGGCCGCACGCCGTGGCCAGGCGCGAGGCGCTCGCGAGCACCCGCCGGTCCTGTCCGGACACCAGCACCAGTCGCGCCGACGACTGGCTCTGGGCCAGGCGCTCGATCACTTCGATGCCGTCGACGACGGGCATCACGAGGTCGAGGATGATCAGGTCCGTGAGCCGGCCGAGACAGTCGTCCAGCGATGCTTCGCCCTCGCACCCCGTGACGTCGAAGCCGACCGCGCGCCCGATCCCGGCGACGACCTGCCGGACGGCGGGGTCGTCGTCGATCACGAGCAGGCGCGGGTTCGGCTGGATCAATGGAAGGGCGGACAACGCGTTCTCGGAGCGTTCAGGTCCGGCATGGTAAATCGTGACTTGCGTCACACTTGGCCGCCCCGGGCCAACCCGCGTCAAACTGGTTCGGATTGCCCGGATCGCCGCGCGTCGTCTGTCAGCGGCGGCGGCCGAGCCACCGCTGGGCCTGCTCGGCATCGCGCAGGTCACGGCTCGTCTCGATGCCGGCCCGCGGTGCGTCCTGCAGCACGATCATCAGCAGCTGCGCCGTGGCATAGGCGTCGGCGATCGCCTGGTGCCGACCGACCGGTGGCAGGCCGAAGTGAGCGACCCACTCGTCGAGGGTGTCGTTGGACGTGCCGGGCACCATCGCGGGCAGCAGCGCCGCGAGGTCGATGAACCGCGGCCAGGCGTGGACGCCGAGCCGCAACCGCACCTCGCGCCGGAACACCGTCTGGTCGAACTCGGCCCGGAACGCGACGATGCGCGAATCGCCGATGAATTCGAGACAGCGCACGAGCGCCTCCACCGGCTCCATCCCCCCGAGCTGCGCCTGCCCGCCGATCTGGTGGACCAGGATGTTGTCGACCTCGCTCGAGCGGTCCTGTCGCAACGTCACCTCGAAGGCGTCGTCGTGGCGCACGGTGCCGTCCGTGACCGCGAGCGCACCGATCGCGATGATGCGGTCGACCAGCATGCGCGGACCGGTCGTTTCGAGGTCGAGCGCCACGAACCGGGCCAGCGCGAGCGGCTGGTCGAGGCCGGGCCGGTCGAGGAACCCGTGACGCACCCGTCGCAGGCGCTCCTGCACCTCCGGCGGCAACGAGCGCCGGATGCGCCGGGCCCGCAGCACCTCGCCGAACGTCGACGGCAGCATGTTCAGTGCCCGACGGATTGGTCGAGGTGCATCTGCAACGCGCGCGCCTGTCGAAACGCCTCGCGCAACATGCGCTGCTCCAGTTCGTTGAGCGCGTACGGGTCGAGCCGGTTGAGCGCGCGGTGGGTCCTGTCGCCGGCGCCCTCGACGGCCGCTGCCTCCAGCCCGCCGAGCTGCGCCCGCAGCCGGAGCAGTTGCAGGAAGTGATAGGCGTCGACGCTCGCGGCGATGTCGCGCTCGTCGCGGTTGAGCCTGCGGCCGGCCACGCGGATGCGCTGCGAGGTATTGGTCTCGGGAATGCCCAGCGCGAGCGCAAACGCGCGCGCCGCGTCGACGAAGATCCGGGTCCCGTGCGTCTTGAGGTCGATCGTTTCGCCGGCGTCCGTGCGGAACGTGCGGATCCACCCGAGCGGCGGCTCGGTCTGCAGCGCATTCGCGACCAGCATGCGCAGGAACAGCTTGTTCTCGCCGGCGGTCGCATCGAGCCACTCGCGCAGCTCCCGGGTCAGCGACGCGTCGCCGAACAACGGGCGGAAGTCGAAGAAGATGTTCGCCGCGAGCAGCGCCGTCGGCGTCGGTTCGCGGATCCAGTTCGCGAAGCGTCCACGCCACTCCTCCAGCGACAGGCAATAGTCGGGGTTGCTCGCCATGATGTTGCCGACGCAGAGCGGGAAGCCGAGTTCGGCCAGCGCGGCGTTCGCGGCGCGCGCGAACTCGAGCAGGCGCTCGCGTGCGTCCGTGACCTCGGCTTGCGCGCAATGGAACACGATCGCATTGTCCTGGTCGGTCGCGACGGTCTGTTCGCGGCGGCCTTCGCTGCCCACGGCGAGCCAGCACCACGGCAACTGCTCGACCGACGGGAACGTGGGCAGCAGCAATTCGAACAGGCGCTGCGTCAGGGCGTCGTTGAGCGCGGCGATCGTGTGGGTGAGCGGCTCGGCCGCGGCGCCCTGCGCGAGGAGGTTGTGCGTCAGCGCCTCGATGTCCTCGACGCAGCGACGCAGCCCCGGCAGGTCGCGCGCGACGCGGATCGACTGGGTGACGTTGCGCATCGTCACGCGTTGCAGGCTGAAGAGGTCGCGCTCGGTGACGATGCCCACGAGTTCGCCGCCGCGCATCACCAGCAACTGGTGAAACCCTCGGCTCGCCATCAGCGCGAGGGCTTCCTGCGCCGTGTTCAACTCGTCGACCAGGATGGGATCGCGCGTCATGACCTCCGCGACCGGCGTCGAGAGCGGCACGCCGGGCAGCACGACGCGTTCGACGAGGTCGACCAGCGTGAACACGCCGACCGGGCGACGCGCGTCGTCCACGACGGCGATCGTTCGCACGCCTTCCCGGCGCATGTGTTCGAGCGCGTCGCGCACGGAAGTGTCGGCCCGGGCGTAGATCGGATCCCGGCGCACCAGCGCGCTGATCGGCTCGAGCAGCGTCTGCTGCTCGGCCGCGCGCTGCGAGAAATGATGGCGCAATTGACCCAGCGAGTGCTGCACCACGGTCACGAGCGCTTCGGTGCAGAACTGCGCAAACTCGGCGGACCGTCGCCGCAGTTCGTCGAAGTGTTCGCGCGGCAGCAGCAGGCAGAAGACGTCCTCGGTGGCCTCGAACGTGCGGCTGCCCGCGGAGGCCGCCGACAGCGCGATCACCGGAAAGCATTCGCCGGCGCCCCGGACTTCGTCGTCGAGCGCGGCGTTCGGATTGCGGACACGGACGTGACCGCGCTGGATGATGTACAGGAAATCAGCGATGCCGCCCGCCGGATCGACGATGACGGTGCCGACCGGGAAATAGCCGAGCCGCACGCGCCCGGCGACGAACTCGAGGTCCTTGCGGTCCATCCTCGAGAACGGCAGGTGCGTGCGGAGGAACTGGACCGTTGCGTCGACGATGAGAGGCGGGGTGGACACGGGAGAAGCGGATAGCGGATAGCGGATAGCGGATAGTAGGAGTGTAGCCTCGCGCGATCACGCCATGGATCAAGCTGGCAACATCGAGGAGGCCCTCCGGGCGTTAGCGGGAGAGCCGGGCGGAAAGCGCACGGCGCTTCCGACCGGACACTATCCGCTACCCGCTACCCGCTACCCGCTACCCGCTATCCGCTATCCGCTGCGTCGCGCCTGCCCCGCGTGTGACCGCACGCGGGGCGCCCGACGGCTAGTGCGCCGTGGCCTTCGACGCGAGGATGCCGGTGTTCTGCCGCGCGTAGACCTCGGGCCAGAGTTCTTCCGACCGGCGATCGCGGAACAGCAGGGAACCGAGCAGCACCGCCAGGAAGCCGAGCGGGATCGAGATGATGCCCGGGTTCTTGAGCGTGAAGAGCGGCGCCTCGAGGCCGACGAGCGACCGTTCCTTGCCTTCGACCTTGGCCACGTCGTCCTTGGCCCTCTGCACCGCCTTGTCCAGCGCCGTCTGCTCGACCTGCGCTCCCTTGACCACTTCGGTATCGGCAGACGCGAGCTTCGCGGCAATCGCCTCGCGCTTGGCGGCCTCGCCGTCGAGCACCTTCGCGGAGGCCTCGCGGACGGCCTTCGGGTACGTCACGTTCGGCGACACGAGCGTGAGGCCGACCGCCGCCACGGTGCCCACCACCATGCCGAGCACGATGCCGCCGGTGTTGCAGCGCTTCCAGTAGAGCGTCAGCAGCACGCACGGGAAGTTGGCGGAAGCAGCCACCGCGAATGCGAGCGCGACGAGGTGTGCGACGTTCTGTCCCTTGGCCGCGATGCCGATCGTGATCGCCAACGCGCCCACGATCACCGTGGCGATGCGCGCGGCGCGGACCTGCTGCTGCGGCGGCACGGTGTCGCCGCCGTGGTAGACGCCGACGTACAGGTCGTGGGCGATGGCCGAGGCTGCGGCCAGCACCAGGCCGGCGACGACTGCGACGATCGTCGCGAACGCGACGGCCGACACGAACGCCAGCATGAAGTTGCCCATGAAGGAGTCCGCGCCGCCGCCGAGGTATTGCGCGAGCAGCGGGGCCGCCATGTTGCCGCCGGCGTCGATCGAGGCGATCGCCGCAGGCCCCACGAGCTTGGCGGCACCGAAGCCGAGGAACAGCGTCAGCACATAGAACCCGCCGATGATGGCCATGGCCCAGAGCACGGACTTGCGTGCCTGCTGCGCGGTCGGCACCGTGAAAAAGCGCATCAGGATGTGCGGCAGTCCGGCCGTGCCGAAGACCAGCGCCATGCCGAGCGAGATCTGGTCGATCGGCGCCTTGAAGTAGAGCCCGGGTTCGAGGAAACGCTGGCCCAGTTCCGCGGCGCTCATGTTCTTCGCCGGGTCGCCGAGCAGCGAGGCCACCTTGGTCTGCACCTTCGGGTCGTTGACGACGTCCTGCAGGAAGGCCGGCAGCGAGAAACCGTACGGCAGCCACACGAGGATGACGAGGATGATCGACGCCGCGACGAGCAGGATCGCCTTGATGATCTGCACCCAGGTCGTCGCTACCATGCCGCCGAACAGCACGTAGGCGAGCATCAGCACGCCGACTGCGATCACGGAGATTTCGTAGTCGATGCCGATCAGCGTCTTCACCAGCACGCCGCCACCGACCATCTGCGCGGTCAGGTAGAACGTGGACACCGTGATGACGGAAATCGCGCCGACGATGCGCATCGCCCTCGGGTTGTTGCGGTATGCAAGGATGTCCGAGAGCGTGTAGCGGCCGATGTTGCGGCAGGGCTCGGCGATCACGAGCAGCACGGTGATGTAGGCGACGAGCCAGCCCACCGAGTACATGAACCCGTCGTAGCCGTACTGCGAGATCAACCCTGCGATGCCGAGGAACGAGGCGGCCGACAGGTAGTCGCCCGCAATGGCCCAGCCGTTCTGGAGTCCGGTCACGCCGCCGCCGGCCGTGTAGAAGTCC
>DASUYI010000095.1:0-2898 GCA_036377475.1 Steroidobacteraceae bacterium
GACTCGCGCTGACGCGTCTGCATCACGTAGCCGACCTGCTTGTCGGTGAGGCCCTCGAGCCCGTGCAGCCGGCGCCCGAACTCGACGTCGGGCACGGTCTCGATGTCGAACGCGAACACGTTGTTGACGATCGTCATTGACGGACCTCTGATTCACTCCGGCATGAGGCGCGTTACACGCGTCGCAGCAGCACGGCCACGGCGACCACCAGCCCGGCCTCGTCGGTGAGGGTGACGTGCCCGTCCCCGGCGCCCAGCCGGTCGCGCACCTCGCGGCCCCGCTCCGACCAGATCACCTCGGGTCGGCCCCAGGCGTTGGGCGTGATGCCGACGTCGCGGATCCAGACGCCGTGCGCGAACCCGGTGCCGAGCGCCTTCACGATCGCCTCCTTGGCCGCGAAGCGCATCGCGAGAAAGCGCACCGGCCGCTTGTACCTGCGGAACGCGGTTTCCTCTTCCGGCATCAGCAGGCGCCGCACGAAGTGCTCGCCGTGCCGTGCGTAGACTTCCTCGACGCGCGCCAGTTGCACGACGTCGGTGCCGATCCCGAAAATCATCGGCGCATGCTCAGGCGGTGCTCGTCGGCAGGCCGCGACGCGCCTCGACCATGAGCCGGCGCATTTCGCGCACGGCGCCGGCCAGGCCGTCGAACACCGCGCGCGCGACGATCGCGTGGCCGATGTTGAGCTCGACGATCTCGGGCACCGCCGCAACCGGCTGCACGTTGTGATAGTGCAGGCCGTGGCCCGCGTGGACGGTGAGTCCGAGCTGCGAGCCGTGCCGGGCGGCCTCGACCAGCCGCATCAGTTCCCTCGCCTGCTGCTCGCCGCTCGCCTCCGCGTACGCGCCGGTGTGCAGCTCGACCACGGGGGCACCGACCGCGAGCGACGCCTCGAGTTGCCCCGGGTCCGGGTCGATGAACATCGAGACGCGGATGCCTCGCTCCTGCAGTGCCGCCACCGTCTCACGCAACCGGGACTGCTGCCCCGCCACGTCGAGTCCGCCTTCGGTCGTCACTTCGGCGCGTTTCTCCGGCACGAGGCAGACATCCTGCGGGCGCACCTCGCGCGCAATGACGATCATTTCATCGGTCGCGGCCATCTCGAGGTTCATGCGCGTCTGCAACGCGGCGCGCATCCGGTGCACGTCGTGGTCCTGGATGTGCCGGCGGTCCTCGCGCAGGTGCAGCGTGATGCTGTCGGCGCCGTTCTGTTCGGCGACGAGCGCGGCGTAGAGCGGATCGGGATACGGGCTGCGCCGCGCCTGCCGCAGCGTCGCGACGTGGTCGATGTTGATGCCGAGCTTGATCGGATGCGTGAGCTGCAAGTTAGGAACCTCCGATTGCCCCTCAACGTCCGTCGGGTCCGCCGGCGTGCGCGCGCATCTCGAGCAGGACCTCGCGAGTGCGCAGCGGCCGTCCGTCGAGCAGCCGGTCGAGTGCGGCCCGCAGCAACCGGCGCGCATCGGCGAGGCTGCGCGGGTCGTCCAGGCGTTCGCGCGCGAGCGACAGCAGCGACGCGCCGGAAAATATCAGGGTTCCCTCCGCCACTCCATCGACCGGCTCCGCCCCGCCTTCGAGGCCGTAGCGGTAACTGCGCCCGGGCGCGAGCGACGCACCGCTCGTCGCCTCGTGCTCGAGGTTCAGGCCCCAGCCGAGTTCGTCCAGGAGTCGCTTCTCGAAGATCCGCAACGCACGAGCGGCGTCCTCCGCCGGCGAGTGCAGACGCTGAAGCAGCGTCGCGTAGGCGTCGAACAGGACCGGATGGGGGTCGTTCCGCTGCAGCAGCTTGAGCAGCAGCTCGTTCGCATAGAAGCCGCTCATGAGCCGCTCGCCCGCGAGGGCATTCACCTCTCCCGCATCGACGGGAGAGGGATAGGAACGTTCAGCGCCGGTCAGGTAACCCATCTCGCCACGCGCGCTCCAGGAGACGAGACACGCCGTGAATGGCTGCAACGCGCCGCCCGTTGCCGCGGCCGATCTACGCGACCCGCGCGCGATCACTGCGACGCGTCCGAACGAGCGCGTCAGCAGCTCGAGGATCCGGCTCGTGTCGCGCCAGGGATAGTGGTGCAGCAGCAAGGCGGGTTCGAGGCTGACCCGCCGCGCGCTGCTCACGACTCGTACCCGAACTTGCGCATCGCGTTCTCGTCGTCCGACCAGCCTTCCTTGACCTTGACCCAGAGCTCGAGGTGCACGGGCCGGCCGAAATGGGCCTTGAGGTCGAGCCGGGCCTGGCGTCCCACGGTCTTGAGCAGCTCGCCGCCCTTGCCGATCACGATGGCCTTCTGCCCCGCGCGTTCGACCCAGATCACGGCCTGCACGAACAACTTGCCAGGCTCGTCCTCCGAGTCGCCCATGCCCTCGATCTCGACCACGAGGCCGTACGGCAGCTCTTCCTGCAGCCGCAACATGAGCTTTTCGCGGATCAGCTCCGCGGCCATGAAGTGATCGGGTGAATCGGTGACCTGCCCGTCCGGGAAGATCCGCGGCTGTTCCGGCAGGTGCTTCGCGATGACCTCGGGCAGCTTGTCGAGCGACGCGCTGCGCGTCGCGGTGATCGGCACGATCTCCACGAACTCCGCCTTCTGCGCGATGCGCTCGATGTAGGGCAGCAACCGCTCCCTCGGGTGCGCACGGTCGACCTTGTTGATCAGCAGCACGATCGGCAGGCCGGCCTGTTTCAGCGCCTCGAGCACGCGCTCGTCCTCGTCGTTCCAGCGCAGCGCCTCGACGACGAAGAGGTTCAGGTCGACGTCCGCGAGCGAGGAAATCGCGGTGCGGTTCATGTAGCGGTTCATCGCGCGCGGCTGCTTCGCGTGGATGCCGGGCAGGTCGACGAACGTGATCTGCATGCCCGGCCGGTTCAGCACGCCGTGAATGCGCGTGCGGGTCGTCTGC
>DASUYI010000096.1:0-3046 GCA_036377475.1 Steroidobacteraceae bacterium
CGGCGCCGTTCGGTCCGAGCAGCCCCGTGACCTGTCCGTCCGGGGCCTCAAAACCGACGTCGTCGACCGCCTGCACCACACCGCCGCGGGTTCGGAACGCCTTGCGCAGGCCCTCGAGGCGGATCATCGACGAAGATGCCGCGTCATGGGTCCCAGCCGTACGGACCGCCGAACGGCGGCACGTAGCCGAGCGCGTCGAGGCAGCGCGCGTCGAGCCCGGCGGGATCGGGGCGCTCGAAGAAGCTCCCGAGCAGCCGTGGCGTGCAGCCGACGCCCAGCACGCCGTGGCCCTGGCCGCGCAGCACTACGTGTCGCGCGTGCGCGAGGCGTCGCGCCACCTCCTCGCCATAGCGAGGCGGCGTGACCGGGTCGAACTCGCCCGACAGCAGCAGCACGGGCCGGTCGACGACGACGGGCGCGTGGAAGTCGTCGGGCACGTGCCCACGCGGCCAGACCCCGCACTGCGCGCGCAGGAAGTCGACGAACGCCGTGCCCATCAGCGTGTCACGGTCCGCCGGGTCCGGCACCAGCCACGGCGCGTCCTCGGTGCAACTCACCGCGAGCTGGAGTGGCACGGAAATCTGCTCGCCGACCAGCTGCTCGACCATGCGCGCCTGGGCCATGAGCGTCCCGTAATTTCCCTGCACGGCGGCATCGAGCAGCATCGGCAGCATCGCGAACAATTGCGGCGCGTAGGCGTGCAGGCGCACGACGCCGATGAGCGCATCGGCCGTGAGTTCGTCCTCGCGCGGTTCGTTGGTGATCGGATCGGCATACGCCACCTTGACCGGCCGCTCCCGCAGCGTGGCGAGCACGCTGTCGAGACGCGCGCGGGGCGAGCCGAATCGTTCCCGACAGCGCGCATCGGCCTCGCACCGGTCGAATTGCGCGTCGATCGCAGTGTCGAGGTTGCGCGCATGCTCGGCCCCGAGGATCAGCGTCGGCGGCACGACCGAGTCGAGCACGGCGGCGCGGATCCGCCCGGGGTGACGACGCAGGTACTCGAGCGCGACCCGCGTCCCATACGACACGCCGACGAGGTTGACGGACTCGAGCGCGAGCGCCGTGCGCACGGCCTCGAGGTCGGCGACGTAGTCGCTGGTCGTGTAGTAACGCGGGTCGGCGTCGCCCCCGATCTCGGCCAGGCACTGACCCGCGATGCGGCGCGCGACGGCCGGGTCGGACACGTCCAGCGCCGCGGCCGAGTCCTCGGCGCCGATGGCCTGCGGACATTCGAGCGGATGCGAGCGTCCCGTGCCGCGCTGGTCGACCAGGATCACGTGCCGCTGACGCAGCACGTGCCGGAAGGCCGGCGCCAGGGTGGGGAACGACTCGAGCGCCGATTGCCCGGGCCCCCCGGCCAGGAACAGCACCGGCTCGGGCGCGGGGGATTTCGCGGTACTCGGCACCCAGGCGATCGCGACTTCGATGCGCCGGCCCGCAGGGCGCGACCGGTCCTCCGGCACCTGCATCGACGTGCAGCGCGCGGTCAGCGTGACCGGCTGCCCCGGCGCGGCGAGCGTGCACGGCGCGAACTGCAGCGCACCGAAGGTCACGCGCGCGGCCGCCGTGGCCGCGTTTGCCTCGACCTGCGCGAGACAGGCGAGGCCGGCGGCCACGCCACCGGCCCAGGAGCGAAATGTCATGCGATGCGCCGTCATCGTGTCCGACACAACCCTAGCACGGTCGGACCGCGCTCGTGCCCGGGTGATTCCGTTACGATGGACGGATGCCATCGTCCATGCCTCCCGCAACGCGCGCGCTGCTGCTGTCGAACGTCGTCGTCTTCGCCGCGCAGTTGTTCTTCAACCCGTGGTTGTTGACCGTTTTCGCGCTGTGGCCGCCGACCGGCCCCGGCACACCGCCCGGCGCGCCCAGCTTCGAGGCCTGGCAGCTCGTGTCCCACGCATTCCTGCACGGCGGTTTCAGCCACATCTTCTTCAACATGTTCGCGTTGTGGATGTTCGGCGGAGAGATCGAACGACTGCTCGGCACGCGCAGGTTCGCCGTCTACTACCTGGCCTGCGTCGTTGGGGGCGCGGTCACGCAACTCGTGGCCAACGGCACGATGGACATGCGGTACGGACCGATGCTGGGCGCTTCCGGGGCGATCTTCGGCATCCTGCTCGCGTTCGGCATGGCATACCCGCGGCGACGGATCATGCTGCTGTTCCCGCCCATCCCGATGCCAGCCTGGCTTTTCGTCACGCTCTACGGAGTCCTGGAGCTGTACCTCGGCGTGACGCAGTCGGGACAAGGCGTTGCGCATTTCGCGCACCTGGGCGGGATGGCCGCCGGGTACGCTCTGCTGGTTTACTGGCGAAGCCAAGCCCGTCCGAACCTGCGCTGAACAAGGAGAGCCTCGATGGCCGTCCCGCATTCGAAGTCCCGCGCCCGCCGACCGAAGGGCGACACGAACTCTTTCACCCGGGACGTCGTGGCTCCGCGAAACGGCGTCTCGCGTGACGCGGCATTGGAAGCTGTCCGCACACTGCTGCGGTGGGCGGGCGAGGACCCGCAGCGCGAAGGGCTGCTCGAGACGCCCAAGCGCGTCGTCGAGGCATACACCGACTGGTTCTCCGGCTACGCCGTCGATCCACGCGAGTATCTCGGGCGCACGTTCGAGGAGACCGCCGGCTACGACGAGATGGTCGTGCTGCGAGACATCGAATTCGAGTCGCACTGCGAGCACCACATGGCGCCGATCATCGGCCGCGCGCACGTCGGATACCTGCCGACCGGCAAAGTGGTCGGCATCTCCAAGCTCGCCCGCGTGGTCGACGTGTTCGCACGGCGCTTCCAGGTGCAGGAAAAAATGACGTCCGAGATCGCCCGCTGCATCGAAGAGGTGTTGCAACCCATCGGCGTCGGCGTCGTGATCGAGGCCGTGCACGAGTGCATGACCACGCGCGGCGTCCACAAGCGCGGCGTCTCGATGATCACCTCGCAGATGCTGGGGTCGTTCCGCTCGGACGCCCGCACGCGCAACGAGTTCCTGACGTTCATCGACATCCGCGATCGCCGCTGACGCGGCGATCGCAGTGTT
>DASUYI010000097.1:0-3544 GCA_036377475.1 Steroidobacteraceae bacterium
CCCTGCGGGCCAGTCCCCCCAAGGGGGATCGTCGCCTTGGGGCGGCCCGGCGGCGACGGCCGGCGCGCCGGTCTCGGTGACGGTGCTGATCGCGCTGCTCGTGTGCCTGATCCCGACCACGATCGCGGGCCTGCTGTCCGCGATCGGCATCGCCGGCATGGACCGCATGGTCCGCGCGAACGTGATCGCGACGTCGGGTCGCGCGGTCGAGGCGGCCGGCGACGTGGACGTGCTGCTGCTCGACAAGACCGGCACGATCACGCTCGGGGATCGTCAAGCCGCCGCGTTCCATCCGGCGCCGGGCGTGACGGAGCAGGAACTGGCGGACGTCGCCCAGCTCGCGTCACTCGCCGACGAGACACCTGAAGGTCGCTCGAGCGTCGTGCTCGCGAAACAGCGGTTCCAGTTGCGCGGGCGGGACCTCGCGTCGCAGCCACACGTCTTCCACAAGTTCACGGCCAGGAGTCGCACGAGCGGCGTCGACCTCGACGGCCGTCGGTTGCGCAAGGGCGCGGCAGACGCCGTCAAGCGCCTGGTCGCGGCGGAACGCGGGCTCTGGCCCGCAGCCGTGACGCGGGCCGTCGAAGACGTTGCACGCCAGGGCGCCACGCCGCTCGTCGTCGCCGACGGCCCACGCGTGCTCGGCGTCGTCGAGCTGCGCGACGTGGTCAAGGGCGGCATCCGCGAGCGCTTCGCGGAACTGCGCCAGATGGGCATCACCACCGTGATGGTCACCGGCGACAATCGACTGACCGCCGCCGCAATCGCGGCGGAGGCGGGCGTCGACGACTTCCTGGCCGAGGCGACCCCCGAGGCCAAGCTCGCGCTGATCCGCAGGTACCAGTCGGAAGGGCACCTCGTCGCCATGTGCGGCGACGGCACGAACGATGCCCCCGCCCTCGCGCAGGCCGACGTCGCGGTGGCGATGAATTCCGGCACTCAGGCCGCGAAGGAGGCCGGCAACATGGTCGACCTCGACTCCAACCCGACCAAGCTGATCGAGGTGGTCGACGTCGGCAAGCAGATGCTCGTCACGCGTGGCGCGCTCACGACGTTCTCGATCGCCAACGACGTGGCGAAGTACTTCGCCATCATTCCGGCCGCGTTCGCGGCGACGTATCCAGCGCTCGACACGCTCAACGTCATGCACCTCGCGAGCCCGCAGAGTGCGATCCTTTCAGCGGTGATCTTCAATGCGCTGATCATCGTCGCACTCGTGCCGCTCGCACTGCGCGGTGTCCGCACGCGGGCCGCGTCGGCGGTGCACCTGCTGCGCCGGAACCTGCTGATCTACGGGCTCGGCGGTGTCGCGGTGCCGTTCGTCGGCATCAAGGGCATCGACGTCGTGCTCGACCTGCTCGGCCTCGTCTGAACCGGGAAAACGCCATGCGCACACTGATCCGTCCCTGCCTCGGCGTCTTCGTCGCCCTGACGCTGCTCACCGGCGTGGCCTATCCGCTCGTCGTGACCGGCATCGCCAGGCTCGTCTTCCCGGACCAGGCCAGTGGCAGCATCGTCACCCGGGGCGCGCGCGCCGTCGGGTCCCGACTGCTCGGCCAGCCGTTCACGCGCCCGGAGTATTTCTGGGGACGGCCGTCGGCCACGACGCCGCAGCCGTACAACGGCGCGGCGTCGACGGGCAGCAACCTCGCGCCCACCAATCCGGCACTGGCCGGGGCCGTCGCCGCCCGTGTGGCCGACCTGCGTGCAGCCGACCCGGACAACACGCGCCCGGTCCCGGTCGATCTCGTGACGGCGTCCGGCAGCGGCCTCGACCCGCACATTTCGCCTGCCGCGGCGGAATACCAGGTCCAACGCGTCGCGCGCGCCCGCAACATGGCGCCGGCACACGTGCGCCGTCTGGTCGCCGAACACACGGAGGGGCGTACACTCGGCCTGCTGGGCGAGCCACGCGTGAACGTCCTCGCGCTGAACCTCGCGCTCGATTCCCGGCCTTAGCGTGACCGAGGACCTGCGGCCCGATCCCGACCAGTTGCTTGCCGAGGTCAAGCGCGAGCAGCAACGCGCTGGCCGCGGTCGCCTCCGCATCTTCTTCGGCGCGACCGCGGGCGTCGGCAAGACGTACTCGATGCTCGAGGCCGCGCGCGGCGTGAGTGCCGCCGGCGCGGACGTCGTCGTCGGCTACGTCGAACCGCACGGCCGCATCGAAACCGAACGGCTGCTGGAAGGCCTCCAGCAACTGCCGCCGCTCCCGGTCCGGTACCGCGGCATCACGCGGCGCGAGTTCGACCTCGATGCCGCCCTGCGCCGGCGCGCCGGCATCACGCTCGTCGACGAGCTCGCGCACTCGAACCTGCTCGAGGCCGATCCGCCACCGCGACACGCGAAACGCTGGCAGGACGTCGAGGAGATGCTCGCGGCCGGGCTCGACGTCTGGACGACGCTCAACGTGCAGCACCTCGAGAGCCTGAACGACCTCGTCGCCGGCATCACCGGCGTGCGGCAACAGGAGACGGTGCCGGACCACGTCGTCGAGGACGCCGACGAAATCGAACTGATCGACCTGCCGCCAGACGACCTGCTGGCGCGACTCAAGGCCGGCAAGGTGTACGTGCCCGAACAGGTCGGTGCGGCGATCGAGCGCTATTTCCGCAAGCCGAACCTGATCGCGCTGCGCGAACTCGCGTTGCGCCAGACCGCGGACCGCGTGGACGCGGCGGCCCGTGAGTACGTCTCGCGTGAGCCGGTTTCGCGACCCTGGCTCGCACGGGACCGGTTCATCGTCGGCGTCGGCCCGGACGAGCAGAACGAGGAACTCGTGCGTTTCGGTAAGCGCTTCGCGGACGCGCTCGACGCCGAGTGGATCGTGGTGTCCGTCGAAACGCCCGACCTGCTGCGGCTCAGCCAGGAGCGGCGCAACCAGCGCATCGACGTGTTGCGCCTCGCGGAGTCGCTCGGGGCGGAAACGGTCACCCTCGATGGTCCGTCTGCGGCGGTCGCGCTGCTGCAGTACGCGCGGACGCGCAACGTCACCCGCATCGTCGTCGGCCGCCCGACGCGACTCGGCCTGCGACGGCTCTGGCGACGTTCGACGGCCGAGGACCTGTTGCGCGCTGCACACGACCTCGACGTCTCCGTCATCGCGCCGCGTGCGAACGGCGAGATGACGCCCGCAGCACGCACGTCGAAACTGGAGCCGCCGGGGATCCACTGGGAGCGTTTCGGCTACGCGTCGCTGATCACGCTCGTCTGCACGGGCATCGCCGCGGTGATGGACCCGTTCTTCTCTGCCACCAACCTCGTCATGGTCTACCTGCTCGGCGCCGCCATCGCCGGGCTCCGCTATGGGCGCGCACCGGCCGTGCTCACCGCCGTGCTCAACATCGCGTGCTTCAACTTCTTCTTCATCGAGCCGCGGCTGACCTTCGCGGTTTCGGACGCGCAGTACGTCGTGACGTTCGTCGTGATGCTGGTCGTGGCGCTCACGATCGCCGCGCTGATGGCGAACGTGCGTATGCAGACCCGGGTCGCCGGCGCCCGCGAGCGGCGCACGGCACTGCTGTACGGCATGAGCCGCGAACTC
>DASUYI010000098.1:0-5796 GCA_036377475.1 Steroidobacteraceae bacterium
GAAGCGGATAGCGGATAGCGGATAGCGGATAGTGTGGGGAGACGCGCTCGTGTGCAACGGACCGCACCCGCTCGGGAGACATTCCGATCGGCGCGACAGCGCCGCCACTATCCGCTATCCGCTATCCCCTTCCCCAGCTGCAGCGCGCGTTCGTACAACTCGCTTCGCGATTGCCCCGTGATGTGCGCGGCGAGCCGGGCAGCCTGCGACACGGGCAGGTCCTGCAGCAGGACGCCGAGCACGCGGTCGGCCTCGCGAACGCGTTGCGCGCTCGCGTCGGCCGATTCCGCGGGCGCGCCGGCGACGACGACGACGAGTTCGCCGCGCGTCATGTCGGCGTCCGCAGCGCTGCGAGCTGCGAGTTCGGCGAGCGTGCCACGGTACGTGCATTCGAAGCGCTTGGTCAGTTCGCGGCCGACCGCGGCGGCGCGATCGACGCCGAAACTGTCGGCGAGGTCGCGCAACGATGCCTCGAGCCGGTGCGGCGCTTCGTAGAACACCAGCGTGCGCGGCTCGTTTTTCAGGCGCTCGAGCGCATCGCGTCGCGCCGCGGCTTTCGCAGGCAGGAAGCCTTCGAACACGAAGCGATCCGTCGGCAGCCCCGCGACCGACAGCGCAGCGATCGCGGCGCAGGGCCCGGGCACGGCGACGACGTCGATGCCCGCGCCTGCGGCCGCGCCGACGAGCACCACGCCAGGATCGCTCATGAGCGGCGTGCCCGCGTCGGTGACGAGTGCGACCGTGGCACCTCGCAGCAATCTTTCCAGCAGCGCCGGCACGCGCTGCCGCTCGTTGTGCTCGTGCAGCGATTCGATCGCGCCGGTTCGCGCGATGCCGCACCCCTCGAGCAGCCGGCGCGTGTGCCGCGTGTCCTCGGCGAGCAGCAGGTCGGCGTCGCGCAGGCACGCGGTGGCGCGCGGGCTCAGGTCCTGCAGGTTGCCGATCGGAGTTGCGACGACGAACAATGTGCCGGCCGCCGCGCGGCCCGTAGAATCAGCTGCCTTGTCCGACACGCGCGCCTCCTCGAGGTCCCTGCATGCTGCACGTATGGCTCCATCGCGGGCAAGCCGGTCTCCGCACAGCCTTGATCGCCGTCTCCCTGGGCACGGTGCTGCACGCCGTGCCGACGGTGCGCGCGCAATCGACCGATGTCGTCGCCGAACATGCTGCGAGCCTCGCCGCCGCCGGCCGTCACCTCGAGGCGGCCGCGCGCTACGAGCAGGCGGCGAAGCGCGGGTTCCTGAGCGGGTGGGACGCGCGCCTCGCGCTGCTCGCCGCGCGTGAATACGCCGCGGCAGGCGAATTCGACGAGGCCGATCGCCTCGTCGGCAAGGTGCGCAATCGCGTGCGCACCGACGAGGAGCGCGCGCTGCTCGCGCTCGTCGAGGGCGGTCTCGCGCTCGACCGGGGCGACGCGAGTGATGCGCTCGTGCCGCTGCGTGCCGCGCCGATGAGCGTGCCGACCGACCTTGCGGTGGACGTGCTGGAACTGCGCGGTCGTGCCGAAATCGCGACCGGGCAGCACGTCGCGGGCATCCGCACGTTCGAGGCGCGCGCCGCCCTGCTGACGGACGATGCTTCACGCCGCGAGAACGATCGCCGGCTCTTCGACCAGCTCGTGCTGCATCCGCCCGCACCCGTGCCTGCTGCGCCCGGCACGTCGCAGCGCGAGCGCGGCTGGCTCGAGTTGCCGGGCATCGTCGCGAGCGCGGGCACGCCCGCGTCGCAGGCGGCGTTCCGCGTGCGCGACTGGCTCCTGCAGCACCCGGATCACCCCGGTGCGGCGTTCCTGCCGCGTGCCGGCAGCGCGGTGCTGACCGTGCCGATGGGTGCCGATGCCTCGATCGCGCTGCTGCTGCCGCTCGCGGGCAAGCAGGAGTCTGCAGCCTCGGCGGTGCGCGACGGCTTCGCGGCGGGATGGTTCGCCTCGGGGTCCGGCGACACGCGCACGCGGGTCGACGTCTACGACACGTCCACGGGCGCCGCGGCGGCTTACCAGCGCGCGATCGCCGACGGCGCCAGCGTCGTGGTGGGGCCGCTGCTCAAGGAGGACGTGCTCGCCGTCGTCAACGCACAGCCGTCCGGCCTGCCGGTGCCGACGCTCGCGCTGAATTCCGCGCTTCCGGAAGGCGCGTTGCCGCCGTCGTTTCTCTTCCAGTTCGCGCTCGACCCCGAGCAGGAAGCGCGCGCCGTCGCGCGTCGCATCGCCGAGGATGGGCTCGTCCGCGGCATCGCGTTGTTTCCGGAAGGCGCGTGGGGCCAGCGCGTCCACGCGGCGTTCGTCGACGAATTGCAACGCCTCGGCACGGTCACGCTGACTTCGGTGCAGTTCTACGAGCCAGACGCGAAGGATTTCACGGGACCGCTGCGCGCGGCGCTCGGGCGCTTCGGTGGCGCCGGCGACCGTCGGGCCGACCGCAGCAAACCGCTGCCCGCGCGCAACGCCGCAGCGGAACAGGCGGCCGGTCCGCAGTTCGCATTCATCGCGGCGTCGTCCGCGAACGCACGGGCGATACGACCGCAATTGCGCTTCCAGATGGCGTACGACTTGGTCGTGTATTCGACCTCGGACGCCTGGGAGCCGAGCGCGCGTGCGGTAGCCGACCTCGAGGGGCTCGTGTTCCCGGAAATGCCGTGGTTGCTGTACAGCGGCCAGGGCGCACCGGAACTCTGGGACGCGATCAACGCCGAGTGGTCGTCACGCGTCCGCGGACGCCTCCGGCTGTTCGCGTTCGGCTACGACGCATTCCGGCTGGCGCAGCAACTCGGTCGGGGCCCCGGCGTGGCGGGACTCGACGGACTCACCGGCACGCTCGAAATCCAGCGCGGCGACGGCCACGTGCATCGCAGCCTGCAGTTCGCGCGCGTCGAGGGCGGCAAGCCGCAGCCCGCGCCGCCCGGATTGCCCGCCTTTCCGGCGGCACCCGCGACAAATCCGGGAGGCACGGGCCTGCCGCGTTGACTAGACATGGGACGTCGCAGTGGCGCGGACACTGGGCGGACCACCGATGCGGAACTCAGATGCAGGGCCCGAGCGCGACGACGACGCCGCGGTCGACGCCACCACGACTGTGCTCGGCCGGCGTGCCGAAGACCTGGCGCTGCGCCACCTCGAGCAGGCCGGGCTCGAACTGCTGACGCGCAACTACCGCTGCCGCGCGGGCGAGCTCGACCTCGTGATGCTCGAGCCCGTGCGACGCACATTGGTGCTCGTCGAAGTGCGCTCGCGCTCGCGGAACGACTATGGACGCGCGGCCGCGACGGTCGGGTTCGGCAAGCAGCGCCGCGTGACGCTCGCCGCGCGCCACCTGCTCATGACGCGTCGCGAGCTGCGTCGTCTTCGCGCACGGTTCGACGTGGTCGCGATCGATCCGCCGGCCGAGCCGGGCGGAGCGGCCGTCGTGACGTGGATCCGGGGGGCCTTCACTTCACCACCTTGAGCTTCGCGCGCCCCCCGCCGGGCGGTCGACGCGGCGGCGGTGGCTGGTCGCCGCTGCCGTTCTCACCGGGCTTCGACGCGGGCGGAGCAGTCGCGTCGGTCGTCGTCGGCGCGGACGTCTCGACGTCGTCGTCCGTGAAGATCATCCCCTGCCCCGTCTCGCGCGCGTAGATCGCCAGCACCGCCGTGATCGGGACGGACACCGACATGCTCGAGCCGCCGAATCGGCCGCTGAAGCTGAGTTCCTCGTTGCCGATCCGGAGGTTCGCCGTGGCATTCCAGCTCACGTTGAGCACGATCTTGCCGTCCTTCACGTACTGCCTGGGCACCTCGACGCCCTCCAGGGACGCATCGACCACGATGTGCGGCGTGCAGAGGCTGTCCGTGATCCACTCGTGGATCGCACGCAACAGGTACGGGCGTCGGGGCCGCATCGGTGGCGACGTGGGAGGCGAAGCCATGCCGCGAGTATGGGCGGAAAGGAGTGGCCGGTGTCCAGTGGCGAGTGTCTAGTGTCCAGTGTTCAGTCGGACGCGCGTCGCGCCGAAGGCCGCGCACACGCGCGTTCCGCCTACCCTCTAGACACTAGACACTAGACACCTTCTTCCTCATGCCCTTTTCCGCCTCGCTCAGGCTCCGGGCGAACGACGGTCGCGCGAACACCTTCGCGGCATAACGCTCGATCGACGGTGCGGCGGCCCCGAGCGCGCCCAGGTCGATTTCCCAGCGCGGCAACCGCCAGAGAATCGGCGCCACGGCGGCGTCCAGTTGCGAGAACTGGTCCGACAGGAACCACGGTCGCAGGCGAAACAGCGGCTCGGAGGCGAGGATGCTCTCGGCCAGCATCTTCCGCGCGCGGTCACGCTCGCGGCGATCGCAGCCGACGCCTGGCTCGAGCGTGTCCGCGACCGCATACCAGTCCTGCTCGATCCGCCGCAGCGCCACGCGGGTCTGCGCGCGCGCGGCCGGGTCGGTCGAGGCCAGCGACGGATGCGGGAAACGCTCGTCGAGGTATTCGGAAATGATCCCGGGCTCGTAAACGACGAGGTCGCGATCCACGAGCGTCGGCACCGTCTGGTACGGATTGAGGTCGATCAGGTCCTCGGGCGGGCGCGCGGGATCGGTCTCGACGATGCGCACGTCGAGGCCTTTTTCGGCCAGCACGATCCGCACGCGATGACAGCGCGCGTCGTCCGCCCGCGAATACAGCGTCATCATGCTGACGGCGCTCCTTGTCCAGCAGCACGGCCACGCCGCGACACGCCCGGTTGCCGGCCGCGTCGTCGCACCGCGCGTGCGGCAGCCAGGACGGACCGGTGCGTCGGGACGCGCAGGCGGGTTACTTCACGTCCTTCCAGTATTCCTTCTTGAGCGCGTAGGCCAGCACCGTGAAGAACACCAGGAACGCGATCACGCCGTAGCCGAGCGCCTGCCGTCGGGCCTGCACCGGCTCGCCGACGTAGTCCAGGAAATTCACGGTGTCGCGCACGAACGCGTCGTACTGCTCCGCCGTCATCTTGCCGGGGGCGACGAGCTTGAACTCCTTGAACTGCTTCTGCACGTTGCCCTGCGCATCCGTGTGGCCTTCCCACACGGCTTCCTGCATGCCCTGCAGTTCCCACAGCACGTGCGGCATCGCCGTGCCCGGCAACGCCACGTTGTTGACGCCCGTGGCCTTGACCGGATCGGCGTAGAACGACTTGAGGAACGTGTAGACGTAATCGGGACCCTTGCTGCGCGCGATCAGCGACAGGTCGGGCGGCGCGACACCGAACCATCGGCGCGCATCGTCGGCGTCCATGGCGTTCGTCATCGTCTGGTGCGGCGAGTCGCCCGTGAACATCAGGTTGTCGATCATCTGCTGCTCGGAGAGCCCGATGTCGGCTGCCATGCGGTTGTAGCGCACGTACTTTGCCGTGTGGCAGCCGAGGCAGTAGTTCACGAAGTTCCGCGCGCCCCGCTGCAGCGAGGCCTCGTTGTGAATGTCGTTGCCGGCGGACTCGAGGTGCGTTTCGCCCCCCGCGGCGAGCGAGGTCGCCGGGAACGCGAGCGCCGCCGCGACGAAGACGAGGACTTTGCTCATGGCCCCGTGGTGACGATCAATGCGCATGGTAGGTGACCCTCGTCGGCACGGGCCGCGTCTTGTCGATGCGCGTGTACCACGGCATCAGCAGGAAGAACGCAAAGTAGACGACCGCGAAGATGCGGGCGGCCATCGTGTAACCCGGCGTCGCGGGCTGCAGGCCGAGCCAGCCGAGCGCGAGGAAGCTGATCGCGAAGGCGATCACGAAGAAGCGGAAGATCGGGCCGCGGTACCGGATCGACTTGACCGGGCTGCGATCGAGCCAGGGCAGGAA
>DASUYI010000099.1:0-5643 GCA_036377475.1 Steroidobacteraceae bacterium
AGGCCACGTTCTCGGTCGCCCTGCTCACGTTCGCGGTCGGGATGCTGTTCTGGGGCCCGTACGCGGACCGCTACGGCCGGCGCCGGGCACTGTTCGCGGGCATCGGCCTCACCGCAGCGGGCTCGCTCGTCTGTGCCTTCGCGGGCAGCCTCGGCGCGCTGATCTTCGGTCGCGCCGTGCTCGCGTTCGGAACCGCGACGGCCATCACGGTCTCGCGCACGATCGTGAGCGACCTCTTCGCCGAGCGCATGGCGCGCGCGCTGGCCCAGCTGGCCGTCGTGGCCGTGTTTGCGAGCGCCGCCGCGCCGATCGTCGGCGGGTTCCTGACGTCGTGGCTCGGCTGGCGTTCGGTCTTCGGCGCCCTGATCGCGACGTGCGCCGCGGTCGGCTGGCTGGCCTGGAAGTACCTTCCGGAGACGCGACCGGCGGCGGTGACGCCTCCGGACGTGCGCGAGATGGTGCGCGTTGCGCGCGGGCTGCTCGGCAAGCCGCTGTACCTGAGCTGCGTGCTGCAGTCGTCCTCGGCCTACGCGATGTTCGTCGTGTTCATTTCGCTCGCGCCCTACGTGATGGTGACCGCGCTCGACCGGCCCGCGACGGAGTACGGCCTCTATTACCCGTTCATCGCCGTCGGCTATGTGCTCGGCAACTGGGCGCTCGGTCGCTGGGCAGGGTTCGGCCAGCATCGCCTGATCCGGTTTGGCGTCGGCCTGCAGTTGCTCGCTGCGGCCACGGCCCTGCTGTTCTTCGCGCTCGGCTTGCGGCACCCGCTGTGGATCTTCGCGCCGATGAGCGTGCTCTATTTCGGCCAGGGCCTGTTCATGCCCCACCTCACGGCGATCGCCGTGAACCTCGCGCCCCCTCACGCGACTGGCGTCGGCGCGAGCACGCTGGGATTCCTGAACCAGCTCGCATCGGCGGTGTGCGTGCAGGCGATGGGCGTGGTCGGCGGGGACGGCGCGTTCCCGATGCTGGCGTTCGTTGCGGGCGCCGCCCTGTTCCACGTCGCGGTGCTGCGACTGTCGCCCCGCATGGAACGGTGATCCGGCGCAAGAACGGTCCGCTGCAATTCCACCGCACGGCGGCGAGCCGATCGCAGTGCGTGCTATCGTTTCCGCTTCGACTGCGTACGACTCACGACCGACGACGATGACCCAGTACCTCGGCACACCGGACTACACCCACGGCTCGCCCGCGCGCGTCGGCGTCGTGCTCGTGAACCTCGGCACGCCGGCGGATCCCTCGCCTCGGTCCGTGCGCAAGTACCTCGCGGAGTTTCTGCGCGACCCGCGGGTCATCGAGATGAATCGCGCACTCTGGTGGCTGATCCTGCACGGCGTGATCCTGCGGATCCGCCCGAAGCGCAGTGCGCACGCCTACCGCAAGATCTGGACGCCCGCAGGTTCGCCGCTGCTGCTCGAATCGCGGGCGCTGACGGACGCGCTCGCGCAACGGCTGCGGACGCGGTTCGGCGACACCGTGGCGGTCGAGCTCGCGATGACCTATGGCGAGCCTTCGCTCGCCGGCACGCTCGAGCGCCTGCGCCGGCAGAACGTGCAGCGCCTGCTCGTGCTGCCGCTCTATCCGCAATACTCCTCGACGACGACGGGCAGCATCTTCGAGCTCGTCACGCGCGAACTCGGCCGCTGGCGGTGGATGCCCGAGCTGCGGTTCGTGAACCAGTACTGGCAGAACGAGCGCTACGTCTCCGCCGTCGCCGAGAGCATCGCCGAGCACTGGCGCCGCCAGGGCCGGAAGCACCTGCTGTTCTCGTTCCACTCGATCCCCCGGCGCTATTTCCTCGCGGGCGATCCTTACCACTGCTTCTGCCAGGGCACGGCGCGGGCGGTCGCGACACGCCTGGGACTGGCCGAGAACGAGTGGTCGATCGGTTTCCAGTCGCGGTTCGGCCGCGAGGAATGGCTCAAGCCGTACGTCGACGTGCTGCTGCAGGAATATGCGCGCACGGGCCCGAAGCAGGTCACGGTCGTGTGCCCGGGGTTTGCGACCGATTGCCTCGAGACGCTCGAGGAGATCGGCATGCAGAACCGCGAGATGTACCTGGCGCAAGGCGGTGAAGCCTTCGACTACGTGCCCTGTCTCAACTCGGGCCCGGCCCACGTCGACGTGCTCGAACAGGTCGTGCTGCAGCACTCGCAGGGATGGCCTGAACTGCTTCCGGCGGGCGCCGACGACTCGGCACGAGCCCAGTCCCGCTCGCGTGCACTCGAACTCGGTGCCGCGCGCTGACGCGCCGCAAGGTCCGTGCCAGCTCGCTTCCTCGAATTGAGCGTGTCCGCGGCCAGCGTCGCCGCAGCCCTCGAGTTCTACGAGGCTTTCGGTTTCGTGCAGGCCTCGGTCGGCGATGCATGGAGTCATCCGTACGCCGTCGTGACCGACGGGCGCGCCACGCTGGGGTTGCATGGGCTTGCGGATCCGGCCGAGCCGCGGCTCACGTTCGTGACGCCCGACCTGCGCACGCGCCTCGACGAACTCGCGCGGGCCGGCATCGAGATCGAGCGCGCGCGGCTCGACGACGTCTCGCTCAACGAGGCGGAGTTCCGCGACCCGACGGGGTTGCACGTGCGTCTGCTCGAAGCCCGGACGTTTTCTCCACCGGCGCTCGAACCCGTGTTCGAAAGCGAACTCGGTTACTTCGAGGGGTACGTGGCGGGTGCGACAGACCTTGCGGGGGCCGGGCAGTTCTGGGAACGCCTCGGCTTCGTTGCGTTCCCGCACACGGGGGACGACGCGACGCCGCGGCTGGTCGCTTCGCACCGCGACGTCAACGTCACGTTCGTCGACGCCGACCTCGCAGCGCCGATGCTCTGTTTCTCGGCGCCCGACATGCCGCAGCGGATCGCCCGCCTGCGCGAGCGCGGTCACGTATTCGCACCACGGGTGCCACGGTCGCTGCAGGAGGGCCAGGCGGCGGTGCTGCACGCGCCGGATGCCGTGCAAGTGCTGCTCGTACAGTCCGAAGCGTAGAATCGAATTTCCCCCGTCGAGGTCCTGCCATGCCGTTTCGTAACACCGCGGAAGCCTACGGAAGCGTCGCGAAATTCCTGCACTGGGCCATCGTGCTGCTGATCGTCGGCCAGTGGCTTCTCGCGGAGGCGGCCGAGGACGCGGGCGAGGACACGCCGGAGCGCGCCTCGCTGATGGGCTGGCACATTTCGTCCGGCATGCTGATCCTGATGCTCGTGCTCGTCCGGGTCGGCTGGAAACTCATCAACAAGGGACAGCCGGCCGTGCTCGGCGAGGTCGTGTGGCAACGCAAGGCGGCTGCGGCCGGCCACGGCATCCTGTACCTGCTCATCCTGCTCCAGCCGTTGACTGGCTGGCTCGTCGTCTCGAGCGGTGGATCGCCGATCGGCTTCTTCGGCTGGTTCGAGTTCCCGGCGCTCACCGCGGAGCACCACGACTTCCACGAAACCATGGAGTCGGTGCACGAAACGCTGTTCAACGTGCTCGTCGCCGTCGCGGTCGTGCACGTGGCGGCCGCGCTGTATCACCACTGGGTCCTCAAGGACGCCACGCTGCGGCGCATGCTGCCGTTCACGCGCTCCTGACCGTACCTCGACGCGGCACGTGGGGCGCGCGCCGAACATGCGTGCGGGCCTTTCATGCATCCCGGCGACCGAAACGGGCATAGAATCCGTCCGGCTGCGGGATGGGCAGTATCTGCAAAATCAAGCGAGAGGGTTTTCGACATGTCTGCACGTTCCATGACGTTCGATGCACGACTGTTGCTGGCGTGCGCTGCGGCGCTGGCGCTGACGGGGTGCGGAAAGAAGCAGGAGCAGGACGCCGCGAGCGGCGCAGCGCCGGCGGCGACCCCTGCACCCGCGTCCGACGCACTCGAAGGACAGGTCGACATCGTCGCCTGGCCGGGCTACATCGAACGCGGCGAGACCGACAAGAACTACGACTGGGTGACGGCGTTCGAGCAGGACACCGGCTGCAAGGTCAACGTCAAGACGGCGGGCACGTCGGACGAGATGGTGTCGCTGATGACCCAGGGCGGCTACGACCTCGTGACCGCCTCGGGCGACGCGTCGCTGCGTCTCATTCGCGGAGGCACCGTCCAGCCGGTCGACATCGGCCGCGTGCCGAGCTACGAGAATGTCGACGAACGGCTCAAGCAGGCCGCCTGGCATTTCGTCGACGGCAAGCATTACGGCACGCCGTACCAGTGGGGCCCGAACGTGCTGATGTACAACACGAAGGTGTTCGCGACGCCACCGACGTCGTGGGCGGTCGTGTTCGAGGAACGGAAGCTGCCGGACGGCAAGAGCAACAAGGGCCGCATCCAGGCCTATGACGGCCCGATCTACATCGCCGACGCCGCCGTCTACCTGATGGCGAAGAAGCCGGAGCTCGGCATCAAGGATCCTTACGAGCTCAACGAGCAGCAATATGCGGCCGCGCTCGAGCTGCTGCGCCGGCAGCATCCGCTCGTGCATCGCTACTGGCACGACGCGAACGTCGCCGTGCAGGACTTCACGAACGAGGGCGTGGTCGCCTCGGGCTCGTGGCCGTTCCAGGTCAACACGCTGGTCGCGAACAAACAGCCGGTCGCGAGCGTCGTGCCCTCCGAAGGCGCCACCGGCTGGGCCGATACGACCTTGCTCGCCACCAACGCGAAGCACCCCAACTGCGCATACCGGTGGATGGAGTGGTCGCTCAACGCCAAGGTGCAAGGCGACGTAGCTGCGTGGTTCGGTTCCGTGCCGGCCGTGCCGGCTGCGTGCAAGGGCAACGCATTGCTCGGCGACGCCGGCTGCGCCACCAACGGTTTCGACAACTTCGACAAGATCCATTTCTGGCGCACGCCGGAAGCAACCTGTGCGCAGGGCACGTGCGTGCCGTACAGCCGATGGGCGACGGACTACGTGGCGGTGATGGGCGGCCGCTGAGGGGGCGCGACCCGACCGGACGGCCCCGTGCAACGTGGACGCCGTCCAGGCCAGCGCGGCGCGCACCATGACCCCCGCCATCGAACTGCGCGACGCCAGTCGCGCCTTCGGTAACGTCGTCGCGCTCGACCGCGTTTCGCTCGCCGTCGCGCCGGGTGAGTTCTTCGCGTTGCTCGGGCCGTCGGGTTCCGGCAAGACCACCTGTCTCCGGTTGATCGCCGGATTCGACCAGCCGGACTCCGGGTGCGTGCTGCTCGGCGGCAACGACGTCACGAACGCGCCACCGTTCGCGCGCGACGTCAACACGGTGTTCCAGGATTACGCGCTGTTCCCGCACATGAGCGTCGCGGAGAACGTCGCCTATGGCCCGAAGCTCCGCGGCGTCCCTGCGCGTGAGCGGCGCAGCCGCGCGCACGAGATGCTCGACCTGGTGCGGCTCGACGGGTTCGGATCGCGGCGGCCCCACGAGCTTTCCGGCGGGCAGAAACAGCGCGTCGCGCTCGCGCGGGCGTTGATCAACCAGCCGAAAGTGCTGCTGCTCGACGAGCCCCTCGGCGCGCTGGACCTGAAGCTCCGCGAGGAGATGCAGACCGAGCTCAAGGGGCTGCAGCAACGGCTCGGCATCACGTTCGTGTTCGTGACGCACGACCAGGGCGAGGCCCTCAGCATGGCGGATCGCGTCGCGGTGTTCAGCGCGGGCCGGATCGAGCAGCTCGACACGCCA